>CAMFZA010000143.1 GCA_946002345.1 uncultured Phascolarctobacterium sp.
ACAGCTCCCCCGGTGGGGGAGCCATTCCAATAATCTACATTGCTTTATGAATAATGATAATATAATTAAAAAAGCTGCCACATAGCATGAACGCTAACGTGACAGCTTTTTTATTAGTCCTTTACATCACCGGTGCGGAGACAGCGTCCGGTTGTTCAAAAATGAAGGCCGGGGAAGGATAGTAGAATTGGCAATGCTGGAAAGCGATTTCCTCGGTGGAGAAGCGCTTTAAGAGTGCATAGGAGGCACGCTCTTCAAAATCAATCAGATTATCCTTGTTAATATCGGCATCCTTCACAATAACCAGCAGATAGGCCGGCACCTCCGGTGCGTCCTCGGGCACTTGGCTTCTATCCAAAGGAATATTGGGCACAATCTCTAATTGGCCAACAGGCTGTTGGTTTTCGTTGTACAGCATGCAGCCATACACATTTTGGTACAGGGTGCGAACCAGTCGCAGTTGATAAGCTCCGGAACTCATGAATTTTCACTCCTTAAATTATTAGGCAGAGGCTCCCTCTGCATTTATTAGCAGAATCCTGTGCCGCAGCCAGGCAGGGCACAAAATAAATATAACATTATTATTGTAACATAGATTACGCAAATAGGCAAAAACAATCTGCAGGGACACAGGAAAATGAGTGAATATCCAGCTTTACTGCATGGCTATGCTCTATTTTACCTAGAAAGGGGGCTGTGCTGTATGTTTATCCTGCATGTATTTTGTATACAATTGGTTTTTACAAATTTTTTAGCAGGATTTTACGAAGATATAACGAATAGGTTACGTAACAAATATGTTGCTGTGACTCTTTAGCGCATATTCGATCAAAGAGGAGGGGAATCCACTATGAAAAAAGTATTAGCATTTTTACTTGGTATGCTGGGTATGGCTACTATGATCGCTGGTTGTGGTGGCGATAAGAAAGAAGAAAAGAAACCGGCTGCACAAAAATTCATTAACATTGCTACCGGCGGTACCTCCGGTACCTACTTCCCTCTGGGCGGCGCTCTGGCTGATATTCTGAACAAAAACATCAAAGGCGCTAACGCTTCTGCTCAATCCACCGGTGCTTCCGTAGCTAACGTGAACCTGCTGAAGCAAGGTAAAGTAGAAATCGCTTTCATCCAAAACGATATTGCTTACTATGCTGCTAACGGCACCGAAATGTTCAAGGATAAGAAGGTTGCTAACCTGCAAGGTCTGGCTACCCTGTATCCGGAAACCGTACAAATCGTAACCCTGAAAAAATCCGGCATCAAATCCGTTGCTGATTTCAAGGGCAAACGCATTGCTGTAGGCGCTGCTGGCTCCGGTACCGAAGCTAACGCTCGTCAAATTATGGCTGCCTATGGCATTAAATATGAAGACATTAAGGTACAATACCTGTCCTTCGGTGAAGCTGCAAGTGCTTTGAAAGACGGCAACGTTGACGCTGCTTTCGTAACCGCTGGCCATCCTACCGCTGCTATCCAAGATATCTCCACTCAAAACGAGGTTGTGCTGGTTCCTGTAGATGCTGCTAAGGCTGACGAACTGATTAAGCAATATCCCTTCTACACCAAGCTGGTTATCAAGAAGGGTACCTATGCTAAACAAGCTGAAGACGTTCCGGCAGTTGCTGTTAAATGCATGCTGGCAGTTACCGACAAGATGGATGCTGACACCGCTTACAGCGTAGCTAAGGCTCTGTATGGCAACCTGGATCGCATGAAGGCCGCTCACTCCGCAGCTAATGCAATCTCCAAGGCAACTGGTAAAGATGGTATGTCCATTAAACTGAACCCGGGCGCAGAAAAATTCTTTGCTGAGAAATAAGATTTTTCCATGAAGCCGAACTTCAAAGACCGGAAACCGGCTATTGCCGGCTCCCGGTCTTTTTTCCCAGTTAAGCATTTTGTAATTTTTGTTTGCATTTTAGTTGTATTTTTAGCCTGGTATGGTAGCCGTTTAGTGGTGGCCGTGGTGCCGGAGGAGGGCAAGCCCTTCGCTTTTGCCACTTATCCCGGGGATGAATGGCGTATTAGCCTGACTCATTCCGTGGAGAAAACGGCTTGGGATGACTATTTCCTTGTGCAGGGTGCCAATAAGATGACCATGACCCACACCCGTTTTTCTTCCCTGGGCTGGGGTTACCCCTATGCTCCCAGCGAGGGCAAGCTTACCAGAACTACCGACGGTCGCTTTGATTTGGAAATGAACAGGCCCTACAAGGAGTTGGCATTGCGCATTTCGGAGCAGGCCATGCCCCAGCTCATCCATGGGGCAGAGGCTTATGATTTGATTAAGCTGTACGGGCAGGGGACGGCAGTGAAGATAAAAATCCAGTATCGTTTTGAATATTGGTGGGAAAATTATTTGTAATTGCATATTTTGTTGAAATTAATGAGAGGAGCTGATACCCAATGTCTGCAAAAGAAGAACAGATTAGAGAGCTTTCTGCAGAAGAGGTACTACAAAAATTTGATAAAGAATCTAATAAGCGCGAAATGAGCGGCTTATGGGGCTATATCATTAATGGTATCTGCGTTTTGTTTGCAGCCTTCCAGCTGTATACAGCAACCTTTGGCATTTTGGACGCTCATTTGCAGCGTGCCATTCATCTGGCCTTTGGCTTTTTGCTGATTTTCCTTTTATATCCTACAAGAAAATCCTGGTCCAAGACCAAGATGAACCCCTTGGATGTGCTTTTTGCCATCGTAGGCGCCTGCTCGGCCATGTATATTGTGGTGAACTACAATGAGCTGGTGCTGCGCGCTGGTATGAATACGGAAACAGACTTTATTGTGGGCCTTATCGGTACAGTTTTAGTCTTTGAAGCAGCCCGTCGCGTAGTGGGCTGGCCCATGATCATTGTGGCCTTTGTTTTCCTGCTGTACGCTTTCTTTGGTCCCTATGTGCCCGGCATTATGGCTCACCGTGGCGTGGGTCTGGAGGAAATGTTTGACCACCTTTTCTTCACCACTGAGGGCATTTTTGGTACTCCCATGGGCGTATCCTCCACCTTTATTTATTTGTTCATCCTGTTCGGCGCTTATTTGGAAGCTACCGGTTTGGGCAAGTTCTTCATCGACCTGGCTAACGCCATTGCCGGCTGGGCAGCTGGCGGTCCGGCCAAGGTAGCAGTGCTGTCCTCCGGTTTGATGGGCACCGTTTCTGGCTCCTCCGTTGGTAACGTAGCCGGTACAGGCTCCTTTACCATCCCCATGATGAAGAAGCTGGGCTATCGTCCTGCCTTCGCCGGTGCTGTAGAAGCCGCTGCTTCCACCGGTGGCCAGCTCATGCCCCCTGTTATGGGCGCTGCAGCCTTCCTCATGGCTGAATTTGTAGGCGTGCCTTATTTTGATGTTGTTAAGGCGGCTGTTATTCCTGCCATGCTGTACTACATCGGCGTATGGCTGGGCGTACATTATGAAGCGAAAAAGTTTGGTCTTAAGGGTACTCCTCGTGACCAGCTGCCCAAGTTCAAGGATTTGTTCTTGGAAAAGGGTCATTTGGCCATTCCCCTGATCGTGATTATTTACCTGCTGGTAAGCGGTTATACTCCCATGCGTGCTGCTTTGGCGGCTATTGCTTTGAGCATTGTCTGCGCTTGCCTGCGTAAATCCACTCGCATTTCCTTTAAGCAAGTTATCCAGGGCCTGATTGATGGCTCCAAGGGTGTTTTGGGCGTGCTGATTGCCTGCGCTACCGCCGGCATCATCATTGGCGTTGTAACCAAGACCGGCGTAGGCCTGAAGGTGGCAACTGCACTGTTGGACCTGGCAGGTGGCAAGCTGTTGCCGGCTATGTTCTTCACCATGATCACCTCCCTGATTCTGGGTATGGGCGTGCCCACCACCGCGAACTATGTAATTACTTCCACCATTGCGGCTCCGGCCTTGATTCAAATGCAGGTGCCCGTGCTGGCAGCCCACATGTTCGCTTTCTACTTTGGTATTGTTGCTGACGTAACTCCTCCTGTAGCCCTGGCAGCCTATGCCGGTGCAGGTATTGCCGGTGCGAACCACATGCGCTGCGGCGTTATTGCGTCCAAGCTGGCCATTGCAGCCTTCATCGTGCCCTATATCTTCGTTTTGGCTCCGGAGCTTTTGATGATCAACGCCACTGCCTTCACCATTACCTATAGCGCTCTTACCGCTATTATCGGTATGTGGGGCGTATCCATGTCCATGATCGGTTTCTGCCAAAACCTGTTGAATTTGCCGCAAAGATTGGCTTTCCTGGTTGGCGGTATTTGCATGATTATCCCCGGTACCTTGACCGACGGTATTGGTATCGCTTTAATCATTGCTACCTTCTTCTGGCAAAAGACGAACAAGATTAAGGGTGCCATCCAACAAACCGAGGATTTGTAATTGAATACTCTTAGCACCAAATCCCTTAGCTGCAGCTTGTGGCTAAGGGATTTTTTAGCTTGGGACCCTGTAGCCATGTACGAGGCCAAAAATAGCGGCAAGGCTGCCTATCGCCTTGCCAAATAGGCTGGAACAGGTTCTGCCTTGTGCAGGAGAAGTTTTTGTTGACAAAAGCACATTCTTTTAGTAAACTCAAAGCATAAAGGGAGTAGCTGGCATGGCGCTAGCCATGTTTACACCATCGTCAGGACGATTGCGTGAGGCAATCCGGTTGTGTGAGTAAGTAGCGAGACTTTGTTGTAATTTTATTGCAGCAGGTCTCGCTTTTTGTTTTGGGAATGCTGCGGTTGGGAGGAAAGAAATGGAATTAGTTTTTCAGTTTGCGTTATTGGCCTTGGGCTTTGTGCTGCTGGGCAAGGGAGCTGATTGGTTTGTGGAGGGTGCTGCAGGCATTGCGGCCAAGTTTGGCATTCCTCAGCTGGTCATTGGCCTGACCATTGTGGCCATGGGCACCAGTGCTCCGGAGGCGGCGGTGAGCATTGCCGCTTCCCTTAAGGGTAGTGCGGATATTACCATAGGCAATGTGGTGGGCAGCAATATTATAAACATTTTGGTGATTTTGGGCTGTGCGGCGGGGATTTGGGCTTTGCGGTTGGCTGGGGCCGGGGCGGGGTGCGGAGTCGAGGATGGGGGGGCGGG
>CAMFZA010000144.1 GCA_946002345.1 uncultured Phascolarctobacterium sp.
GGCGACAAACTGATGACCCGTTATGAAATGGCTCAAATCGTAGCAAAAGCTATGGCTAAAGGCGCTAACTGCGACAAACTGGCTGCTGAATTTGCTGACGAGCTGGACAACCTGGGCGTTCGCGTAGCTAACCTGGAAAAGAAAGCTGACAATGTAAAGATCACTGGTGAAGTTCGTTATCACTATACTGATAATGGCGGCGATGTTGAAGGCTATGCAACTAAACTGCGTTCCCGTATCACCGTTTCCGGTCAAATCAATGACGACTGGAAATATACTGGCATGCTGCAAAACGAGCAAGACCTCAAGAATGATAAGGCTGAAGAAACCACCACTTTCCAACGCGCTTATGTAAATGGTAAGCTGGGCGGCTTGGCAGTTCAAGCTGGTCGTTACAACATGAAAGTTGCTGAAGGCAATGTGTATGATAACCGTTTTGATGGTGTACAAGTTGCCTATGGCAAGGATGTTAAACTGACTGCTGGCTATGGCAAAGCAACTCATAAAGACAATACTCCAGCAGAAGCTAACGAAGTTCTGTATGCAGAATTGGGTGGCAAGGTTGCTGGCTTGGGCTTGACTGCTGGCTACTATGACTTCAAAGAATTGGCTGGTGCTGATGTTGATGACAATATTTGGAGCTTGGCTGCAAACTATGGCATTGCCAAAGACCTGACCTTGGGTGCTATGTACCTGAAAGGTGACAAAGATGGTTACAATGGTGATGACGATGGTTATGTAGTAACCTTGGCTTACAAAGGCGCTAAAGCTTCTGCTCCTGGTTCTTGGGGCATTACCGCTAAGTACTATGATCAAGGTGCCGCAACTTATGTTGATCACACCATGAACGGATTAGCTGACAACGCTATTATGACTGGCAATGAAGGCTTCAAGGGCTACAGTGTAATTGCTAACTATGCTGTTGCTAAAAACATTGTTGCTCAAGTTGAATGGTATGATTTGGAAGCTAAGGAAGGCGACAAAGACGCTCAGACTATTTGGAGCCAAGTAGTATTCACTTTCTAATTCGAAGATTAGGATCTGCTATACAACAAATAAACGGGACTGCGAAAGCAGTCCCGTTTTTGCTTGCTAAAATAGCAGGATTGTGGTATATTGCATGTAAAAGGACAACCGCCCACAAGGTGGGTAGCCCTACAGATATGGAAGAAACTCCACCCGTTTACTGGCCAAAGTTTGGGGTGGTTTTTCTTTTTTACAATAAAAATATGTACGCTTGAGAAATGATGTAAACCTCAACTAACATTATATAGACTAATCAGTCGAAAATTTTCTGCTAATACTAGGAATTGTCTGGCAGATGTGCTACAATATAGGGAGATGTTAGCATTTCTAAATGCGTTTGGAGGTAATGAAATGAAAAAAATTTATCGTTATTTATTAATGACTGTATTAGCATTGTGTTTGAGCATTCCTGCATTGGCAGCTGAGGCTGCTAGCATTACTCTGCTTCCTTTGATTAATAATGTACAGGGTGATGAGCTCGCCAACCAAATCTATTATAAGAGTGCGATTGCTAGCATTAACAGCAAAAAGGGTTTTATGATTGTGGAAAATGATAAACTGACTGCTGCTATTGATGCAGCCAAAATTGGCAATCAGGTTCCGGACAGAGCTACTTTGGCAAAGATTGCTAAAGATGGTGGCGTTGATATCGTCATTGCCATGCAGATTGATGTGCTGGATGATAAGGTGCTCGATTCCAGTAACGAAAGAGAACTGCAGTTAGAGCTCGATGGCAAAGCAGTTGCCTATAACAAAGTAACTGGTGAATTCTACAGCCATAGAATTTATGATGACAAGAAAATCCCGGAAATGCTGTCTGCTCGTTGGGATTGGACTCATGAAGAGCTTGGTAGAAATGTAAGTCGTGAAATTGACCGCATTTTGAAGGTTAAAAAGATTAGATTTGACGCTCCTAAGATGTCTAAGCTTTAAAAATATGATTCAGCAAAAAACAGGACTGTTTTTACAGTCTTGTTTTTGTTTTGTAGACGTAATGAAAGCAATTTTGTGCTTTGTTAATTTGATGTACTCGTGATGCGTACAAAAATTTTTGTAAAAAGAAAAATGTATACATGGGTTTTTACTTGCATATTAGGTATACTTATGCTACAATAAGCATATGATATTTTACATCTGCTTTACAAGAAGCTTACAAAAACAAGTGATTATGCGAGTAGAGTAGAGGAAACAAGGCAACTCTTACATGAAAGCAATAAAGGGCTGTTTGTGTGGGCTACTAGCTAGGTTGGTGTAAGATTTCAAATTTACATCCTATTGGAGGAATTTACAATGAAAAAATCCTTAGTACTCGCAATGGCTATGGCTCTGGGCGTAACTGCTTCCGCATACGCTGCTAGCCCCTTCTCTGACGTTCCTGCTGGCCACTGGGCTTATGACAGCGTTGCTAAACTGGCAGCTGCTGGCATTATTGATGGTTATGGTGACACTACCTTTGGTGGCGACAAGCTGATGACCCGTTATGAAATGGCTCAAATCACTGCTCGTGCTATGGCAAAAGGCGCTAATGTTGATAAGCTGGCTGCTGAATTTGCTGATGAGCTGGATAACCTGGGCGTTCGCGTTGCTAATCTGGAAAAGAAGGCTGACAATGTAAAGATTACTGGCTATGCTCGTTATCGCTATGTTGAATCTGACAGAGATGGTTATACTCAAAAACTGCGTTCTCGTATTTGGGTGAATGGTCAAATTAATGATGACTGGTCCTATACTGGTATGCTGCAAAACGAGCAAGACCTCAAGAACGATCAAGGTGACGAAAAAACCGATTTCCAACGTGCTTATGTTGATGGTAAAATTGGTGGCTTGAATGTACGTGCAGGTCGTTACAATGCTTTCTTTGCTGAAGGTAATGTTTATGATACCCGTGCTGATGGCGTAGAAATCTCCTATGGCGACAAAGTTAAGCTGACTGGCTATGCTGGTAAGGCAACTGATGGCAAATATGGCTTTGCGACCTTGGAACCCGAAAACAAGAGCATGGGCAACTACTGCGGTGGTGTAATTTCCACTAAGTTGGGCGCTGTTGACTTGGCAGCTGGTTATATTAACTTCAAAGATATGGGTGAAGAAGATATAGAAAATGCTATTTGGCATGTAGGAGCTGGTGTTTCCTTTGGTGATGTAGCTTTGAACGCTATGTACCTGAAGGGTGACGCTGATGGCAATGATGAATTGAAAAAATTGGATGACGATGGTTTTGTTGTTGGCATGAAATACAAAGGTGCTGATTCTGCCGCTGTTGGCACTTGGGGCCTGTTTGCTAACTACTATGACCAAGGAGCTCAAACCTATGTAGCTCATACTACTGATGCAAACACCTTTGAAGGTGTTGGCTTCAAAGGCTGGGGTGTAGGTGCAGAATATACCTTCGCTAAGAACATGGTTGGTACCGTTCATTATTATGATACCGAATCCAAGAAAGACAGCAGCGATGACGACAAGATGCTGTACGCTGATTTGGTAATCACTTTCTAATTCAATTACATACGGAATAAAAATAAACAGGGTCACTGCGGTGGCCCTGTTTTTGTGTACAGTAACACGCTTTAGAGTAACATTGGCGACTGTTTTTTATGTTGCACAAAAGTGTGAATAGTGGTATACTAAAAATGAAAAAGGACAACCGCCCACAAGGTGGGTTGCCCAGTGAATTAGGTAGAAAAATCCGCCCTTTACCGGTCAAAGTTTTGGGGCGGTTTTTCTATGTTATAATTACTTTTTGTTGTTCAATACGATGAACGTAAGTAATGTTAAGATAAATATCCCAAAGACCATAAGATCTTGAAAGGAGTATCTTTCCATAGACATCACCTCCATTCATGAGGAATGAAGGCAACACCACCCTGCAACACGGTTGTCTTATAAATTATATCACGAAATTTTCTTTTGTTCAATAAAAAAATGTACGCAATTATATTGCGCGGAATGCATTGTAGTAGGATAGCTTGTTGGTAAGGAATGTAAAGAGTTAATAGCACAGGACTACTTCGGTGGCCCTGTTTTTGTGTGCAAGGAAATCTCTAGTGTGATATAATATAATTACGAAAAATGGTAAAGATATCGGAGGTGGAAACATGTGTGCTTTGATTGAATTACAAAATGGTCAATATGTTGCAGAAATAAAACATAAATACATTGAAAATATCATTATGCAAGCTGCTAACTGCAAAAATATTAAGCGTATTATGCTTTTTGGTTCCGCTTTAGAAGAAAGGTGCCAAGATAGTTCCGATATTGATATCGCAGTTTTTGGTGATTCTCCGAAGGGAAAGTATTTGAAATCAAAGGAGTTCAAGGACTTTCAAAGGGCGTTGTTTTTATATGGTGACGCCTTTGGTCAAGATTATGATATACTGTATTTTCGTGATGGCGTACAATACGATGACGACATAATCAAGGATATAGAGAATGGCGCTGAAATCTATAGGAGAGAGATAGCATGAAGCTGACAATGGGTTTGATCATGGCTGATATAATAGCGGCTAAGCAAGCTATAGCATACTTCGAGGAGAATAAGATAAGAGACATCAAAAATATAGCAGCTTATCATATTCAACAGTCAATGGAGAAATTAATTAAAATACAGGTGTACCGCAAGGCTACTGAGTATGACAATCATAAAATGTTCAATCATAATCTCGAAAAGCTTACTTTGTATGCTGAGACATTACAAATAGACATCCTAGTGCCTAAGTATGTAAGAGATAACAGTCTGGTTATTACAGACTGTTATCTGGTAGTCGTTATGACGTTGGCTTTTCCATAAGGATTGATACACTTAAAAGGGCTGTTAGTGAAGCAGAAGCCTGGTATGAGAAGCTTTACGAAGCAGGTATAAGATGAAAGAACGGGGTCACTGCGGTGGCCCTGTTTTTGTGTACTTAAGATAGTCTATTAAAAATACTTGTACAAGTTGTTCTTATAGCCACTTAAGTATCTTTTCTTAGTCTCCTTATCGTGATATAATAATATAGAATTTTAAAAAATCCATTTATATGTAAATATGC
>CAMFZA010000145.1 GCA_946002345.1 uncultured Phascolarctobacterium sp.
GCCCGGGCCCAGGTTGGCGGCGGGATGGATAGCGATGCCGGGCAAAAAGCGGGAATAGGTGTTGATTTGGCGGGGAAAAACCACCCAGCCCTTTAAATAGAAATGGTGAGCTATGCGATGGAGCCAAATAGCATGTAGGCCCGGATAACAGAGTGCGGCCTCCAGTCTTGTTTTTGCGGCGGGATCGCGCAGCATGATGGAATCAATATCTTTTTTCATCTGAGCAAACATGTCAAGACTCCTTTCTTCTAGTGTATAAGCAAAACAGGTTAATGCTATCTTTATATGATACCATAGACGGTGACTTAGGTAAACAAAAAACTGTGGAGCTGAGTAAAATTCTAGCAAAATGGTAGAGAAAAAATTGACAATTTTAAGTCTCGTGCTATAATAAAAACAAATATACTAGAAAATTTCCACATCTATAAGTGTAAACTGTACAAGTATTAAGGAGGAAACTTTGAAATGGATAAAGAATTGTTAAAGCAACAGGTGTGCGCTGCCATTGACGCCTCTGCTGCTCAAATTAAAGCTATTGCAGATTGTATTGCTGACGAGCCGGAGCTGGGCTTTAAGGAGGTAAAGACCTCTGCTAAGGTTGCAGAATTTATGCGCCAGCTGGGCTTGGAGACCCAAACGGGCCTTGCCATCAACGGTGTAAAGGGGCGTGCCCATGGCGGTAAACCCGGTCCCACTGCTGCAGTTTTAGGTGAGTTGGACGCTGTGGGCTGTCCTGAAAGCGCCAAGGCAGATCCCCTGACTGGCGCTGCTCATGCCTGTGGCCACAATCTGCAAATCGCCACTATGCTGGGTGCTGCCTGCGGTATTATGAAGTCCGGTGTACTCAAGGAGCTGGCCGGTGATGTGGTTTTCTTCGGCGTGCCGGCGGAGGAGTATATCGAAATCGAATATCGCAAAAAGCTGCTGGAGTCTGGAAAGCTGCATTTTTTAAGCGGCAAGGGACAGCTGATTTATGAAGGTGCTTTTGATGATATTGATATGGCCATGCAAATGCATGCCGATAAGAATATGCCCCGTCCCACCGTTTCCGTTGGCGACAGCTCCAATGGCTTTGTGGGTAAGACAGTGCGTTATATTGGTAAAACTGCCCATGCTGCAGATGCTCCCCATGAGGGCATCAACGCACTGAATGCCGCCATGCTGGGACTGATGGGCATCAACGCTCTGCGCGAAACCTTCCGGGAGCAGGATGTAGTACGTGTGCACCCCATTATTACCAAGGGTGGCGATTTTGTTAACTCTGTGCCTGCGGATGTGCGCATGGAGCTGTATGTGCGTGCTAAGACCATGCAGGCCATTGACAATACCCACAATCGCGTAGATGCAGCCTTAAAGGCTGGCGGCGATGCCATCGGTGCCAAAACAGAGATTGTTACCCTGCCTGGTATGATGCCCCTGAATTGCAACCGTCGCATGAATGAGCTCATGGTGGAAAATGCCCGCAAGGCTTATCCTGATGTGGATATTAAGGATGCAGGTCACTTTAGTGCATCCACGGACATGGGCGACGTATCCCACCTGATGCCGGTTATCCATCCCTTCATTGGTGGTACTGATGGACTTTTGCACACCGGTGGCTTCCATGTGGTGGATTTTGAAGCGGCAGTGCTGCTGCCGGCCAAGGCTTTTGCCATGATGCTGGTGGACCTGCTGGTGGATGATGCCAAGGAGGCCAAGGGCATTTTGGCTGATTTTAAGCCTATTCTTACCAAAGAAGAATATATTGCCAAAATGGAAAGCTATTTCGGCTAAAAACTGCTTGAAATCGTCACTAAGGAATTAATTGCTTCTTTGCAGCCAAAAACTGGCATTATTACCCGATATTTTTAATTTAAAATAGAAAAATTTTTAGGAGGGGTTTGTAATGAAAAATATTAAATTACATGCCATTATTCTGGCGCTGATCATCGTGGCAGAGCTGATCGGCACCCACACCATTACCATCGGTATTGGTCGCATTGTGCTTTTGCCAATGCTTTTTGCTCTGCTCTTGGGTATTTTGACCACACCCAAATTTCTCAACCTGTCCAGTCAAAAGGAAATGGTTGATGCCTCCAGCCTCATCGGCGTAACCTTGATGCTGCTGATGGCTCGCTATGGCACTTTGGTTGGTCCCACTCTGCCGAAGATTTTAGCCGCATCCCCGGCTTTGGTTTTGCAAGAGTTTGGTAACCTGGGTACCGTGCTGTTGGGTGTTCCCGTGGCCGTATATTTGGGCTTGAAGCGCGAAACCATTGGCGCAGCTCACTCCATCGCCCGTGAGCCTAACGTAGCGTTGATCGGTGAAAAATTTGGTCTGGACTCCAGCGAAGGCCGCGGTGTTATGGGCGTGTATATTGCCGGTACTGTTTTTGGCACCATTTTCTTCGGTATTATGGCCAGTGTTGCAGCTTCCACCCTGCCCATCCATCCCTACGCTCTGGCTATGGCCGCAGGCGTTGGCTCTGCCAGCATGATGAGTGCTGCTTTGGGCTCCTTGGTAGCCATGTATCCTAATATGGCGGACCAGCTAGCTGCCTTTGGTGCGGCATCTAATATGCTGTCCGGCTTGGATGGTCTGTATATGTCCGTATGGATTGGCTTGCCCATGACCGAATGGCTCTACAAAAAGTTCTACAAGATCAAATACGGTGTTCTGCCTGAAGAACCCAAGAAAGGAGAGGAAGCATAATGAACATTAAGGATACTATTACTGTAATTGGCATTGTTTCTATTATGAGCTTGTTCTCCAACGTGCTGGGAACAAAGGCTGGCATTGTGGACTCCATTCCGGGCCTGTTGATTTTGGGTGTGATTGCCCTCCTCGGCATGCTGGCTTCCAAGTATTTGCCCGGCGGCATTCCGGCGGCTGCCTATGTTGTAACCTTGGGCTGCATTATTACCGTTCCCGGCTTCCCCGGCTCCGACCTTATCAACCTTTATGTTAAAAAGGTTGGCTTCTTGGCTCTGTGCACCCCGATTTTGGCTTATGCAGGTGTAGCTATCGGCAAGGATTTGGATGCTTTTGCTAAATCCGGTTGGCGTATCTGCCTGTTGGCTATCGTCGTTTTCGTTGGCACCTATATTGCTTCCGCAATTATTGCTCAAGCAATTTTGAAGTCCCTGGGTCAAATCTAATTACAGGGATTCTGTATATTTACTCATAAGCTATGCAGGCGGTGGCTGTGGCTGCCGTCTTTTGCTTTTGCTAGCCGCAAAGAAAAAATACACATTCTTTATTTTATGCTTATTGAAATAATCGGCAAACTAGAGTACAATATTACTATAAAACCCAAGGAGGTATTGATATGTCCGAAATTTTAGCAGAAGCAACATTTCCCAGTGTAATACATAATAATGAAGTTAGCGAAGAAATCGTAAAATGGGGTAACAAGAACGGTTTTCCACTGAAAAAAGCCAAATTGTATAATAAGATGGATGGTTATGTGGGATTTTCTCCCGATAATTATTTTATTAAAGCAACTCGTCTGCCGCCCGTTCCCGGTGGTTGGAAGGTTGTTGTAGAAAAATACGATGCTGAAGAGCGTTACATCCCCCTGAATGTTACGGCTGACGGTACTGTTAACCGCTTCATCCTGAAGATGATTGAGGAATATGAAAAGGAAGGTCTCAAGCTGGTGCTGAAGGATGAGACCTATGAGTCCTATGGCAGCTACCTGCGTGATTTGGTGGTAACCGGCCATCCGGTGCTCATTAATACCTTTGAAGATTTTATTGAAAACATGCGCTAAGCCTTAGCTATTGTCTATGGTTAGCGTTTTGGAAAAGCAGCTGGCCCTGGCCTTGGATAGGCGTCTGAGCGTTTTCGGCACTAAGGCGGCAGAGGGCAGTCTTCTTCAGGATGAAATGTCCCTGCGGGCAGCAGCCTATATGGCCAGCGAAATTATTCAGCCCTGCTGCTGCATGCTCTGCAATAAGGAAAAGCTGGCGGCGCTGCTCAGCGGCACTAAGCTGTGTCAGGGGCGGCCGGAGCTGACCAAAAAAATGGCAGAGCTTATTTATCAGGATTTAGCCCGTTGTAATGGGCTGGGCTAGAGTCGTTTTGTGCAAGTCATCTCCAAGAGTAAACAAAGACAGACCTCGCTTACGTAAGAGTGGGGTCTACTTTTTTCTTTGCGCGGCTTAGGAAGGACTGACTTTAAAGAAGCTATGTGGACCAAGCTCCATGTATACATTATATCTAGTGATAATGGCTTGCTTTTTTGACAGAAATATAGTAAAGTAATAGCAATTAAAAAGTATTTTTCCAAAGAGGGAAAGGTGTGTGTAATATGAAAAAGTATTTGAAATTAGCTCTGTGCTGCATGATGGTTGCAGCAATGGCAATTATGGCTGGCTGCGGCGGCAGCGATAAGAAGGCTGAAGCACCGAAGAAGGTTTTGAAGGTTGGTATGGAATGTGCTTATGCTCCCTACAACTGGTCCCAAACATCCGCTGAAGGCGGCGCTGTAAAAATTGCCGGCTCCAACGAATATGCTTATGGCTACGACGTAATGATTGCTAAAAAATTGGCTGATTCCATGGGTGCAACTCTGGAAGTACACAAAATTGAATGGGATGGCCTGCCCCCTGCAGTAGTATCCGGCAAAATTGATGCTGCTATTGCTGGTATGTCCATTACCTCCAAACGTAAAGAAACTGTTGATTTCACTAAACCCTACTACTATGCAACCGTAGTAGCTCTGGTTAAGAAGGATTCTCCCCAAGCTAAGGCTAAGAGCGTTGCTGACCTGAAGGGCTCCGTTGCAACCTCCCAGCTGAACACTATTTGGTATGATCAAATTGACCAAGTTCCCGATGTTAAAAAGCTGCCTGCTATCGACACCGTTCCTGGCATGATCGTAGCTTTGAAATCCGGCAAATGCAACCTGATTGTAACCGATATTCCGACTGCTAAAGCAGCTGCTTTTGCTAACCCCGAACTGGTAATGGTTGAATTCCCCGAAGGCAAAGGTTTCAAAACCTCTCGTGAGGACGTAGAAATTGGTATCGCTGTTAAGAAGGGAAACAAAGAATTATTAGATCAA
>CAMFZA010000146.1 GCA_946002345.1 uncultured Phascolarctobacterium sp.
CCCTGGATGGGTTTACGAGACCAGGATGTGCGGACCTCCATCCGTGCTAGTCGTATTCTTGAAAAGCGGCAGCTGCTCTTATTCCATGTCTGGTGGCTGTTTGTCTTCATTTTCTTCACTATTTGCCAAACCAAGCTGGTAAGCTATATTCTGCCCATGTTCCCGCCCATGGCTGTGGTCATTGGTTGGTATATTTCCCGCATGCTGGCTAAGCTACGCCATAATACCACCTTCTACAGCTGGATGGGTGGCAGTGGCTTGATGTTCGTGCTGCTGGGAGCAGGCTGGATTGTAGGCAGTCAATATTTGCCTGAGGCCTCCTTTAGCCTGATTATGCTAGGCGTTTTGACCATTGTTATTGGCGGTGGCGCTGTCTTTACCCTGTGGTATTATCGTGATATTGAATTGGCATGCTGGTTGCATACCTTGGTGGGCGTGGTGACCATGTGCGTGGCCTTTGCCTTTGTGCTGCCGGTGATTGCGGATCGCTTTAGCGTCAAGACCATGAGTGGGGTCTATCTGGAGGAGTGCAATCAGGATACACCCATTTATGTGGATAAATTTTTGCGTCCAGGCTTTATGTATTACGCTGGCAAGGCCGGTATCGAGATGATTCCAAAAACTGGTGCTTTGACGGAGGCTTTGCGCAACGGCCAGCACAAGTATATTTTGGTGCGAGGTTTAGAGTATCGCCGCGTGCTGAAGATCAAGCAGATTCCTACCAACGTGGAGAAGGTAAAGGAAATTGCTGACATTTATCTGTTGGAACAAAAATAAAGAAAACCCCTCCGCCTCGCAAGCTCGGCACCTCCCCTTGAAAGGGGAGGCGTTTGTTGGCAGAAGAGTTAATTTGCCTCCCATTGCAAGGGGAGGGGGGACCGCTTTAGCGGTGGAGGGGTTAAAAGTAAGGGGAATTAATATGACTAGATTTGTAAAGAACGGTAAAAAATTAGGTGTTTTGGGTGGACTTGGTCCTGCTGCCAGCGCAGAATTCCTGCGCCAGCTGGCGGCAAAGTGCCCTGCTAGCGTGGACCAAGAGCACCCTGTGGTTTATATGATCGCTGACTGCGAAATTCCGGACCGTGGTACTGCCATTTGCGGCCTGGGACCCAGCCCCTTGCCCAAGCTGAAGGAGGATCTGCTCAAGCTGTGCGACATGGGTGCTGATGTATTGGCAGTGCCCTGCAATACGGCTCACTATTTTATCGACCAGTTCAAGGATGAATTGCCTGTGCCCCTGGTGCACATTATCGAGGCAACGGTGCTGGCCACCAAGGCCATTGCCCCGGACGGAGCTTGGATGCTTTCGACCAAGGGAACGCGTGCCTGCGGACTCTATCAAGCCTGCGCTGCTAAGCATGGACTGAAGCTGTACATCCCCAACGAGGAACAAAGCGACAAGTCCCAGCAGGTGATCAATTTTGTGAAGGCCAACAAGTTCATCGAAGCTGGTGCGCTCATGCGCCAGCTGGTGGAGGAGCTGTGGCGTGAGCATGATGTGCCGGTGATGACCGCCTGCACCGAGCTGCCTTTAGGATACGATGCCAGCGGCCTGCCCCAAGAGCGCAGCGTTTCCAGCATTGGCGCATTAGTGGACGCCACTGTGAAGCAGCTCTATGATGAGGTAGAGGAGTAAAATAAAAAACTTGCGCGGAGCGCAAGAAAGTGGTACACTATATATAGAAAGGCAACCGTCCACAAGGTGGTTGACCTCAGTTAAGGTAGAGAGACTCCATCCTAACCGGGCAAGTTTAGGGATGGGGTCTTCTTTTTATGGAAAACGATTACAGACACATCAAACGAATGAAGGTCAGCAATGCGATGATAAACATACCAAAGGCCATAAGGTCTTGGAAAGAAAAGTTTTTCATGGCATCACCTCCAATCTCATTGATTGAGGTCAAACCACCCTGAAACACGGTTGCTGAATTTATTGTAACACATATTAGCATTAAAGACAACATTAGTTCGCATGCTAAATGCAAAAAATAACTCCATCTCACTAGCAGGTGCTAGGGGATGGAGTTTTGTACTCACTTCTGCCAATAATCCTCTTCAGAGCCAAAGGTTCCATTATTTGAATTAAATGTCAGGCATGCTTCATACATAGTACCATTTGGTTCCTGTTTGTTAAGAGATGGATCCTTGATGTTTGTTAAATAAACGCGTGATATTTCTTGCCATTGAGTAGAGTTTCCTAGATTTACAACGTTTCCTTTATCATCAAAACATATGTGAGTGCCATGCCTAATTGTGTAATCATAGCCTTCAGCAAAATTTGAAACTGGTATGGGTGACTCAAATTTTATATAACCGCCACCTTCACCATTGTCGCCCCAAGGAATGTAACCTTCAATGACTCCGCCCTTACTAACCCACACTTCTTTTGGAGGATGATTAGGATCAATGCTTAATTCATTATATATTCTGTTAATAAACTCTTCCATAACTGCCTTATATTGTTGATTACTTTCTTCTATTAGGAATTTACCGGTTTCTTCTTTCCCCGCAGCCACGCTCAGCATCTGATTCACATTACCTATTATACTCTTAATGCTACCGGTCATACCATTTTCGCTGGTAAAAGATGAACCTACAGCAGCTGCAAACGCCAAAATAATAGCGTATTCAACAATAGCTGTACCTCTTTTACCGAGCCTGCGCAAGAACATTTTAGTCACTCCTTCAATAATTCTCAATTATTATACTAATTATACTCCTTATCTTTTATAATCGTCAAGCTATATTTTCAGACGCATATCATTCTTTTGAGTAGTCAGAAAAAACTCCACCTCACTATCACTTGTGATAGCGGGTGGAGTTATCTTGATTAACTATCTTAAAAATCTTTATCTAGCAAGAGGGTAAAAATCTTGCTTGCTTGGATCACAATATCCTGCTCATTTTCCGTCCAAGTGTGGGGCTTGCCACGGTGGTAAATAGTAAGCAGGTAGGCGTCCTCTCCTTGGATAGGAATAACCTTACTGATGCAGGAGCGCAGATATTCCTTGCCAAGACAATGAAACTCACTATTGGGAAAGTTATTGACATCAGAGCAAAGACTGAAGCCAGCTTCTTGAAAAAAGGGGGCAACAGTGTCCCAGGAAAGATAATTATAGATATTGCTCATGGGTAAATTAGCTTTATCAAAATAGTGGACGATTTTAAACTTTTTATCTTGCTCCCTAATGGAATAAAGCACGCCACCGGAAGCCTGCAGGGTTTCACAGCCATGCTGCAAAAGTTTTTGGCAGGAAGCATCTCGGTTTTCAAAATCCATGTAATCCAAGGTTTGCTGCAAGAACAGCTCCACAGAAAAGGGGGCATTTTCAATATAGGAATAATCTACCATGTTGCCATAGGTAAAGTCATCCTGCTCCAGGTCAAGGGGAATGACGGTAACGATGCTATATTCCTCGCCCGTATCACTATCTGCCAAATATTGGCCCTGGGCTACAGCCCAACGCAGCTGCCCCTGCTTTGTGACTATGCGATAGGTTATGGTGTAAGGTGTAGACTGGGTGTGGCCTAGCAGAACGTTCTGCACCCGCGGCCAATCCTCGTGATACACTGCACGTTCTATTTCACCTCTAGTGTATGCCATGAACTCAGCAAAATCATGACAGCCATACAGCTCACAAAAGGTTTGGTTAGCATACACAGGAGGATAATGCTCACCGATTAGGCAATAGATAAGTCCATTGGGCGTGTATTCACACATATCGATGGCCATGGAGCGGTCACATTCCAGCTGGGTGAGGCGCCTTGTAGCCTCGGCACCATGCTCTAAGGGCAGAATCTTACCCAAATCGTGCACTTTTTTAGCAGCGGAGGAGTGTAGATAAACAATTTTGGGCTCCCCTTGCTCCTGGCGATAAACAAAGGTGGCTCTTTCAAATTCGTGGACGGGCATACCCTTATCCGTGCGATAGGTAATATGGGCAGAAAAAAGCACTACACAAAAATGCTCTGTGGCCTTAATTACATCCATGCTGATGTCATCAAATTGGATGAAGAAGGGGAGGGTCATGCGCTCAATGGTAGTGGCAACAATGGCCTCATAATCAAGATAGGTTTCACTGGTATCCCAGCCGATAAAGCTACTGTGCCGGGAGAAAAGGCTGAGTGTTTTTTCCATATCGTTTTCCACACAGTAGGAATGGAAAAAGTCCACAGATCGTTGGCGAGACAGTACTTCGAAGGTAGCCTTATGCATCTTCTTCACCTCCGGGCAAATCATCCTTTGCAGGCTGGTTATAAAACATACCAAAGCCCTTGCCACGACGAGTTTCCAAGCGCAGGGGGGCAAATTCTTCCAGCTTCAGCTTGTGCCGCAGATTGGAAATATGCATATTCAGGGCTCGGCTGGTGTACTTTACTTCACTGCGGGGATAAACCTCCTGATAAAGCTTGTCGATGGAAACAATTTTGTTCAAGTTGTGGGCAAAGCACAGCAGCAGCTTATATTCTGTGGCTGTGAGGGGCAGCAGTTCTCCCTTGAGCATGACCTGATTGTTATGTAGAAAAATTTGCAAATCACCTAAATGCATGATTTTGCTATTGTTTTGCGTAGCTTGACTTGTCAAACGCAGAAAATTTTTGATTTGGTAATAAAGCTCTAAGCTGCCACAGGGCAAATGCACTAGATAATCGGCTCCTCCATCCAAAAGCCTTAGGCCCACTCTTTCATCCGTGCTCCAGGTCAGGGCAAAAACAGGTAGTGTGGTAGATAGCTTTTTCACCAGCTTGAGTTCCTCCACCGTAGGGGTCTCGCTTTGTACCAAAAAGCAATGGGGCTTGAATTGAACATAGGCAGCCAAGGCCTGGGGTTGGGTTTGGCAGTAGTGGAACTGTAAATCAAAAAGACTGCTGTAGGTTAAAAGCTGTTCCATTTCCCGAGGTGCATGTGTATAAACGAGAATTCTAGTCATTGGGCACCTCCGTTCAGCAGGCTTTGCGGGGGATACTTGGCAGCAAAGCTCTGTAAGAAGAATGCAAAAATTTTACCAGTATAGTGCATAAT
>CAMFZA010000147.1 GCA_946002345.1 uncultured Phascolarctobacterium sp.
GCGTTGCGCCGTGCCTGCTCCGGGCCGATGTTTGCTGCACTCGGCGGTGAGTATGCCATGGTTGGCCACAGTGAACGCCGCAGCATTTTTGGTGAAACCGATAAGATTGTAGCAAGCAAGATGATCGCTGCCTATCGTAATGGCCTGAAGCCCATGCTGTGTGTTGGCGAAAATCTGGCTGAACGCGAGGCTGGCAAGACGGCGCGCAAGATTAATATGCAATTGAAGAGCGCACTGCGTGTGGTGGCACCTGAGGATGCTGTGAACATGGTCATTGCTTATGAGCCTGTGTGGGCTATTGGTAGTGGCAAGGCCGCTACTCCTGCTGATGCCCAAGAGGTGTGCCGTCTGATTCGTGAAAAGGTTGCTAAAATTTTCACTCCGGAAATCGCTCGTCAAATCCGTATTCTTTATGGTGGCAGTGTCAACGAAAAGAATGCTGCTGAATTCATGAAAAACCCTGTACTTTTAATCATAATAGACGGTTGGGGCATTGCGCCGGCTAGCAGCAGTAATGCTGCTAGCTTGGCCCGTACTCCCAATCTTGATAAATATTTTGCAAATTATCCTCACACCCAGCTTGAGGCTAGCGGCCTAGAGGTGGGCTTGCCAGCAGGGCAGATTGGTAATAGCGAGGTGGGGCATTTAAATATTGGCTCCGGTCGCATTATTTACCAAAGCCTGACCCGTATTAGCAAATCCATTACTGATGGTGATTTCTTTACCAATCCAGTACTGGTGCAGGTGATGGATCAGGTTAAGGCTAGCGGCAAAGCACTGCACTTGTTAGGCCTGTTATCCGATGGTGGTGTGCACAGCCACATTACTCACATTATCGCGCTTTTGGAAATGGCGAAAAAGCATGGGCTGAGTAAGGTTTATGTGCATGCCTTTTTGGATGGCCGTGATGTGCCGCCTCAAAGCGCTCTGACCTATGTGGAGCAGCTGGAGCATGCCATGGAGACAATCGGTGTGGGTAAAATTGCTACTGTGAGTGGTCGCTACTATGCTATGGACCGTGATAAGCGCTGGGAGCGTCTGGCTAAGGCCTATGCCACTGTGGTGCAGGGCGAGGGCGAAAGAGCTGTTTCCGCTACTGCTGGTATTCAAGCCTCCTATGCAGCTGGGGTGACCGATGAGTTCGTCATTCCCTTCGCTATTGAAGGTGTAGATGGACGCATTCAGGCTGGGGATGGTGTGATTTTTGCTAACTTCCGGCCCGATAGAGCACGTGAAATTACCCGGGCAATAATTGATGAGGACTTCCCATATTTTGAACGTCCTGCCAGTGCTCGACCGGTGCATTTTGCCTGCATGGCGCAATACGATGCAACTATTGCTGCACCAGTAGCCTATCCGCCGGAGGAAATCAATGATACATTGGGTCAGATTGTGGCTGAGCGTGGTATGCGGCAGCTGCGCATTGCAGAGACTGAAAAATATGCCCATGTCACCTTCTTCTTTAATGGTGGCGTGGAAGAGCCCAATAAGAATGAGGAACGCATCCTGATACCTTCTCCCAAGGTTGCAACCTATGATTTGCAGCCGGAAATGAGCGCTGAGGAGGTTACCCAAGCTCTTTTGGCAGAGCTTGGAAAGGATAAGTTTGACGTAGTAATCCTGAATTTTGCCAATCCGGATATGGTGGGCCACACTGGTGTACTAGCGGCCGCTATTAAGGCTATGGAAAAGGTGGACGAATGCGTAGGTCGCATTGTGGAAAAGGTGCTCTCTCTGGATGGTAGCGTCTGCATTTGTGCGGACCATGGTAATTTGGAAAAGATGGCTGAGGCTGATGGTGAGCCCAACACAGCACATACCACAAACCCAGTTCCCTTTATCCTCATTAGCAAAACGCAGCATCAGCTGCACAAGGGAATTTTGGCCGACATAGCACCAACCATGCTAGAGCTTTTACATATCCCCCAGCCGAAGGCTATGACGGGTAAGAGCCTGATAGAGTAGGCTTGTGGAAGATTTTTATAGAGGTGATAAAAAATGGCAATGATTATTGAAGTATATGCTCGTGAGATTTTGGATTCTCGCGGCAATCCGACTGTGGAGGTTGAGGTTTGTCTGGAGGATGGCGCCGTTGGCCGTGCTGCCGTACCCTCTGGCGCATCCACTGGTGTGCACGAGGCTGTAGAGTTGCGTGATGGTGACGCTGAGCGCTATTTGGGCAAGGGTGTTACTAAAGCAGTTGATAATGTAAACGATATTATCGCCGAAGCTATCATCGGTCTGGAAGCAACTCGCCAAACCGAAATCGATGAGCTGTTGATTCGTTTGGATGGAACTCCTAATAAAGGTCGCTTGGGTGCCAACGCTATTTTAGGCGTTTCCATGGCTGTGGCCAAGGCTGCTGCTTCCTCCGTGGGTTTGCCCCTGTACCTGTATTTGGGAGGCGTGGCTGCTAAGGAGCTGCCCGTTCCCATGATGAACATTTTGAATGGTGGCCAACACGCTGACAATAACGTGGATATCCAAGAGTTTATGATTATGCCCGTGGGCGCTAAATCCTTTAGCGAATGCCTGCGCATGAACACGGAAATTTATCATAATCTGAAGGCTCTGTTGAAATCCAAGGGTCTGAGCACTGCTTTGGGCGATGAGGGCGGCTTTGCTCCCAACTTGAAATGCAATGCTGAAGCTATCGATGTTATCCTGGAAGCAGTAGAAAAGGCTGGCTACAAGCCTGGCAAGGATATTATGATTGCTCTGGACGTTGCCAGCAGCGAATTCTACGAAGATGGCAAATACAATTTAGCTGGTGAAGGTCTCGTTAAGACCAGTGATGAAATGGTTGATTACTTAGCTGACCTGTGCGCAAAATATCCCATCATCTCCATCGAGGACGGCATGGCCGAGGACGATTGGGAAGGCTGGAAGAAGCTTACCAAGAAGTTGGGCAAAAAGGTGCAGCTGGTTGGCGACGACCTCTTCGTAACTAACGAAGCACGTTTGGTTGAGGGTATCAATAAGGGCGTAGGTAACGCTATTCTGATCAAGGTTAACCAAATCGGTACTCTGACCGAAACATTTAATGCTATTGAAACTGCTAAACGCGCTGGTTACACCTGCATTATTTCTCACCGCAGCGGTGAAACCGAGGACACTACTTTGGCTGATATTGCTGTAGCAGTAAATGCAGGTCAAATCAAGACCGGTGCTCCTGCCCGCACCGATCGCGTAGCTAAATATAACCAATTGCTACGCATTGAAGAGGATCTGGGCAAGGCTGCCAAATACAATGGTAAAAAGGTTTTCTACAACATTAAATAAGCTGTATTGCTAACATTTTAGTGATTTAAGCGGTACCCTTTAAGCATGCTAATCTGCAATCAAGGTGCCGCTTTTTCTAACTGCTAGGAGAAAGAGCACCTTTAATCCTCCAGCCTTAAAAAATTTACCTAAAAAAGGACAGATTTGTGAAATATTTTACAAAAGCACATTGTAAGCTTACTGTTTTTATGGTAAAATACTGTGGTACAAAAATGTGAGGAGGTAAGCTCTGTGATTGAAACTGTCTTGATAGTTCTTGAAGTTATCGTTTGCATAGCTCTCATTGGCGCAGTTCTGCTGCAGTCCGGCAAAGGCGGCGGTATGGGCAGTACTTTCGGCGGCAGTGACGGTGCTTTTTTTGGCAAGGGCAACGATCTGGATTCCCTGATGGCGCGAGCCACCATTTATCTGGGTGCTGCATTTGCTATTATAACTATGGCATTGGCAAAGCTTAATGCTTGATAATCTTATATAAGGTCCCATCTGCTTTGGTGCGGCTTCTGGGAGTATTGACCATACTTCGTTGCCACCTCGCATCTGGAACCTGCTCTAAGATTATAAAAACTCTTCATTTGTTACAAAGAGCGTAACTTCGCTCTTTAAATTTTAAATTTTTTTATAAAAAGAAAGGGGTTAGGGTCTTGAGTTTCTTAATGACTTCTATCGTTGTTGGTATCATTGCACTGGCAGTTGCTATGATGCTCAGCAGCGCAATCGGCAAAGCTCCTGCAGGCACTGCTCGCATGCAAGAAATCGCCGGTTACATCCATGAGGGCGCTATGGCGTTCCTGTACAGAGAATATAAAGCTCTGTCCGTATTCGTACTCGTTGTTGCTGTAATTATTGCTATGTTCCTGTCTCCCATGACTGCTGTTTGCTTCGTAGCAGGCGCAATCTTCTCCGTTTGCGCTGGTTACATTGGTATGACCGTTGCTACCAAGGCTAACGTTCGTACTGCTGAAGCTGCACGTCACGGCATGCCGGAAGCTCTGAAAATTGCTTTTTCTGGCGGTGCTGTAATGGGTCTGGGCGTTGTTGGTCTGGGTATCGTTGGTGTTGCTGCTGCTTACATGATTTTTGGCAACATTGATATCGTAACCGGCTTCTCCTTGGGCGCTTCCTCCATTGCATTGTTCGCTCGTGTTGGCGGCGGTATCTACACCAAGGCTGCTGACGTTGGCGCTGACCTGGTAGGTAAAGTAGAAGAAGGTCTGCCTGAAGACGATCCTCGTAACCCGGCTACCATCGCTGATAACGTAGGCGATAACGTCGGCGACGTTGCTGGTATGGGCGCCGACCTGTTCGAATCCTATGTTGGTGCAATCATCTCCGCTATTACCCTGGGTGCTGTTGCATATCCCGGTGGTGAAGTCGTAAAATTCGTATTCAGCCTGGCATTTGCTGGTATGCTGGCTTCTCTGTGCGGCGTATTCTATGCTCGCAGCAGCAAGTCCAACAACCCGCAAGCTGCTCTGAATCATGGCACCTATGTTGGTGGCGTTCTGGTATTGGGTGCTGCTTATTATCTGTCCACCTCCATTTTCGGTAATACCAATGCTTTCGTAGCTATCGCTTCCGGTCTGGTAGTTGGTATGCTGATTGGTAAAATCACCGAAATCTACACCTCTGCTGACTATGCTTCTGTTAAGAAGATTG
>CAMFZA010000148.1 GCA_946002345.1 uncultured Phascolarctobacterium sp.
CCGCGCGCTTTAAGAACGCGCGGGAAACAATTTAATTTTTTATATCCAGGTTTTGGAACGTTTAAGCTTCACGACAGACGTGCCTGACTCACTTCGCAGAAAATGTTTCCATCGATGTAAATAAGAACTTTCCTTCCGTAATGCTTTGATGTAGTAACTACTGCTTGCTAAAGGAGACAAAAAGTTTGAAATTGACTAATAAGTAAGCAGCAGGTGAGCTGTGATTTCAAGCGAGCATGATGCTTGCTTATTACGAATTTCATTGTTATGAGGGAAAAACATATACCTTTGAGCGACAAAGTCTCAAAAAACGCATTTCATTCTAACTCTTCAATCCACTCACTAAGCAAACGGCTAAACTCCTGCCACTGGATGGCAAGCTGCTCCAGCGCTCCATCGGCCTTCGCCTGCTCGTATCCCCTAAGCAAGGCCACCTCGTAGCGCAGCTCCGGCAGCTCATCATGAGCTGCCACCAGCTGCTGCAGATAATTATCATTCACATAATCATCATGCACCACGCCCAGCAAATCCTGCAAACACTTCAGACTGCGCAGCAGCTGGGGCGCCGCCCCCACCTCCGGTACGCACTGCAGTGCGTACCGGAAGCGCTTCAGCTTAATGCGTACTCGATGCAGATGCTCCATGTCTCCCAGCTCAGGCTGAACCCCTTGCTGCTGGAGCTTTTTGGCCCACTTGCCCAAGCGCTGCGCAAAAAACTCCTGCAAGCCCCTATCGCAGGGAGCATTAGCCGCAGTTAGCAAATATAAATAGATCTGCGCCAACTCATTAGTGACAGCATTCAGATCCAGCTGCTGCAAAACGCGAGCCTGAGCCTGCTGCCGCAGCCCTGCCAGCAAATGCTGCAGGCTGGGCACAGCCTCCTTGGCGGGCAGCAGTGTGCTTTGGGCAATGAGCTCCGCCCCTTGCCGCCGCAGGGACAGGGCCGCCCTCTCCGCCCGCCCCTGACTGCCCCGCAAGCGCTCGCAGGTTTGCAGCAGCACATCGTACTCCCGCACAACAGATAAAACAGCAGCCTTCTCCTTTAACATGCTCTGGCAAAGACTCATGGGCCCAAACAAGGGCTTTACCAAAGACAACACCGAGCGCAGGCGCCGCAGCTTCACCCGCAGCTGACGCCACAGGGAACGCTGTCCGCCACCGCTCAAGAGTAGCTGCTCCCACAGCTTATTGATTACATATAAATGCCAAGGCACATGGCAGCGCAAAGCGGTCATCGCCGTGCTCTCGTCGTAAGAAGGCAGCTTATCAAGGAAATAACTGCCCCTTAAGAGGGCAATGCGCCGAGCCAAATCCGGTTCATCCAATATAAAATGCAGCTTGCCCTGCAAAAAGCGCGCAACCATATCACTAACTCTGGCTTGGAAAAAGGTGCTGGGCTCATATTCAATGATGATATCCGCCACATTGATAGGCTTATCACTGACCAACAGCACACCCCACATGCACAAAACATGCAGTGAAGCCTGCTCCCCCTTGGGCTTAAAGTGCGCTACACGGCATTTATACATATCATTATTCTCAAAATAGTGCTCCTTAACCTTATAAGAAACACTGTAGCCAGATAATTCCTTCTTCACCAAACCCAAAAGCTGGGCCTGATGCTTTACATCCACACCATGGAGACAAAGCTTTGCTTTCATGGTCGATCAAACTCCTCGTAGATAATAAGTGACCCTCCCTTGCGGTAGCAACGCTGCTCACAAAAGAGGGTGCATCGTTATGATATTTTACCTTATTTTATTTTACCTCAGCAGGCATTTCCTGACCCTGCAGCGCTGCCAAAATATTGTCCACAGTCAGCATTGCCATGGCATCACGGGTTTCACTAGTATAGCTGGCAATGTGAGGGGTAATGGTAATGTTATCCAAGGTCAGCAGCTTGTGATCCCCCGGCAAGGGCTCGGGATCCGTCACGTCCAAGGCGGCATAGGCCAGCTGTCCACTCTTTAAAGCAGCGTACAAGGCATCCGTATCTACCACGCCACCGCGACTGATATTAATAAAGCAGGCTCCTGGCTTCATCTTGGCAAAGGCTGCTGCATTCAGCATGCCCTTGGTGGAGGGATTCAAGGTAACTGCCACCAGCACAAAATCGCTGGTCGCCAAAAGCTCATCCTGGCTCACATAAGTAACATTTAGTGCTGCATCATCAGCACGCTGATGGCGATTATGATAAACCACCTTCATCTTGCTTACCTGGGCACGCTTAGCAATAGCAGAGCCAATATCACCCATACCAATGATACCTAAGGTTTTACCGGCCAAGGCCGTGGTCACACCAAAGGGCTTGCGCTGACCCCACAGCCCACTTGCCACATGGGCATGAGCCTTAACAATACGACGGGCACTGTCAATGAGCAAAGCATAGGACAGATCAGCCACATCGTCCACCAGAACTCCCGGAGTATTGCCAACACGTACCCCGTGAGCGTGACAAGCGGCCACATCAATATTATCATAGCCCACAGCCGATTGAGCAATAACCTTAAGCTTAGGTGCCTTGGCTAGCAGCTCCTCGTTAGCCTTAAAATTGCTGATGGAAAAAATGGCGTCTGCCTGAGCCAGCCATGCATCAAACTGCTCCTGGGGCATGCGTCCCCCCTGCTGCCAGCTGAGTAAATTAACCTTATCCTTTAAAGCGTCATAGGCACATTGGCGCATCTTACCGCTGGCCATGACGGTGTATTTTTTATTTTCCATAAATTCTCTCCTTGCTAATAGAAAATACTCCTAGAAGCCCTGACGAAGTAGATGATGCTTTATAATGCGCCTTATTTTTTGGGCAAAATTTCCAGCCAATAATTATCCGGATCTATAATAAAGTAAATGCCCATGGCTGGGTTTTCGTAGCAAATGCAGCCCATTTCCTTATGCTTAGCATGGGCAGCCTCATAATCCTCCACCACAAAGGCTAAATGGAATTCATTTTCGCCCAGATTATAAGGATCCTTGCGGTCCCGCAGCCAGGTCAGCTCCAGCTGATGGGGAGTTTTTCCGTCGGTCAGGTATACCAAAATAAAGCTACCATCAGCAGCCACCTTGCGACGTGCCTCCTTCAGCCCCAAGGCCTCCTCATAAAACTTCAGGCTCTTGTCCAAATCCAGTACATTAAAATTGTTGTGTGCAAAAGTAAATTCCATTTTTTCACCTCATATATGTATTATAATTAAAAATAAACCTGTTTAATTAGCAGGGCTGCCAAAGCGATACCGGCACATATTTTGCCCAAGATGGCCAAAAAGCGCATTTTGGCCGTCTCCCAAGCCAGATGAGCCGCATTCCTGCCCAGACCTGTCCGAGCCAGCTCATAAACAAAGGCTGTGGCGCTGGCGCCCAAAACACCTCCCACAATGGAGCCTAAAATAGGAAAGACAATCGTTCCCAGCACTGTTCCGCCAAAGCCGCCCAGGCCGATTAATAATACTGCCCACCAGGATACCTTTTCCTTTTTGATGCCGAAGAGTGATACGCAAAACTCCCAGGCCTCACCCAAGGCATAGATTAAAACCATTGCTGAAAGAATTCTACCATTGAAATACATACCTTCATCAAAAAAAGCAAAGCCCAAGCCCGTCAACAAGAGAATGCTATTGCCCGGTAAGTCAAATATTGTCAGCAACGGACACAGCACAGCTAGCAGTCCCGCAAAAACTCTTTCAACCCAAAATTCCATGGTATTGGTATGCCTCCGTGTTTTTATTAGCACTATTATACCATAATACCATGAACAGATGGACACCTATATGTCACAGAAAAGCGAAATAATTGTAAAATCATTGTCTATTGCTACAGAAAATGCTACAATAAATTAAGAAATCTATCCATGAAAGGAGGCATCACCTTGAACGAAGTGTTCTTGCTCGTGAAGCCTTGGCTCCCCTCCCTTGGTGCCTTCTGCTTTTTCACCTTTTTGCGTTATGTCTACAAGCATTTTTTGCTCAAGCTTTTACACCGTATTACCAATATTATCTCCTTTAAAAATGGTGAGGACCTGATAGATGCGTTCCAGCATCCTATCAACGTCTTTTTGTATGTGGCTGGCTTTTATGCCGCCATGAATTTAGCCCCTCTAGACACTAACTATTGGCTCACATTTTTAGATCGTCTCATCCGCAGCACCATTGTGCTCTGCTTTTTTTGGGGCTGCTACAATGTCAGCGATACTACCCATGGTATTATGCTGGACGTTCTGGCCAAGGCGGGCATCCGTCCGGAGGATTCACTTTCCAACATTTGCTCCACGGCCATGCGCCTCGTGATTATCGTGCTCTGCTTTGTAACCGTAGCCAGAGAATGGAATTATGATATTAGTGGCTTTATTGCTTCATTGAGTATTGGCTCCCTAGCCGTGGCCTTTGCCGCCAAAGATGCCTTAGCCAATGTCTTTGGCAGTCTGGTAATCCTGCTGGATCGACCCTTTAAGGTGGGCGATTGGGTTTTGGCCAACGGTATCGAAGGCATCGTGGAAAAGGTTTCCTTCCGCAGCACCTGTATTCGCACCTTCCCCCAGGAGCTGGTGTATGTGCCCAACTCCCTGCTCAGTAATACGCCCATCACGAATTTTACTATGCGAGAAAAGCGGCGTATTGATTTCACTTTGGGACTTACCTATAGCAGCACCGCTGCCCAAATCCAAGAGCTGATTAGCAAGCTCAAGGACTATCTCAACAGTAACGAAAAGCTCCACCAGGACGATATTCGTGTGCATTTTGTTAATTATAACGAAAGTAGCTTGGATGTACGGGTTACCTGCTACGCCCGCACTGGCAGCCAAGTGGAGTATTTGAATATTCTGCAGGAAATCAACCTCAAGATTATGAGTATTCTAGAAGAGGTAGGCGTTAGCTGCGCCTTTCCCAGCAGAAGCATTTATTTTGAAAACGCTGTTACCACAGAAGTACAAGC
>CAMFZA010000149.1 GCA_946002345.1 uncultured Phascolarctobacterium sp.
GGGCTATACCAAGTCCAAGGGCTTTACCATGTATGGCCAACGTACCGGTGCTATGATTGGTGTTTCCTCCGATGCCGATGTAATTAAGGAATTTGCTGATATTAACCAATATACCAGCCGTGCAACCTGGTCCAACATCAACCGTCCCGCCATGCGTACTCTGGCTACTATTTACAGCGACCCTGAACTGCTGGAGAAGGTTTGCCAGGAGCGCGATTACTACTACCAAATGATTAAGGCCCGTGCTGACCTCTTCACTAAAGAGGCTAAGGAATGCGGTCTGCCCATGCTGCCCTATGTAGCTGGCTTCTTCCTGTCCATTCCGGCTAAGAATCCGGATGCTATTTGCGATAAACTGCACGAGGACAATATCTTCGCTGTACCACTGGCTGCCGGTGTGCGTATTGCCGTTTGCGCAGTGCCCCTGAAGAAGATTGCCGGTATGGCTGCTAAGGTTAACGCAGCTATGCAGGCTGTGGAGCAATAAAATGTTGGCCTGGAAGCTGCCTAATGGTCAGCTGCGTCAGGTGGAGGAGGGGAGCACCCTGCTGGAGGTGGCACAATCCTTGGCAGGTAGCTTTGCCTCACCTGTGGTGGAGGGCATTTTTAATAACGAAGCCATTGATTTGCAAAAGCCCCTGTATGAGGATGGCGAAATTGGCTTTATCGAAGTGAATACGGAAGAGGGGATGCGTGTTTATACCCGCACCCTGCTCTTCATGCTTTTAGTAAGTGCCAAGCGTCTGCGCCCTGATGTGGCGCTGGAGGTGCGCAATACCTTGGGCAGTGCGCTCTATTGTGTGGATAATTCTAGCCACAAGCTGACTGAGGAGGATATTAAGGCCATAGAGGGCGAGATGCGGAAAATGGTGGAGCAGCGTACTCCCATTAGGCTGCAGCGTCTGTCCAAGACTGAGGCCCTGCAGGCGGCCTGCTCCTTCTGCACCAAGGATCGGGAGGCCTTACTCAAGGAGCTGCCGGAGAATGGGCAGTTGCCCGTGTAGTTCCTAGATAATTATCCAGGGTATTTCTTTGGGCCCATGTGCCCCGATTGCGGCTATGTGCCTAATTTTGAGCTGCTGCCCTATGCTGATGGCGTGATTATTAATTATCCCGATACGGGGGATTGGACCTATTTGCCGCCCTTTGAGGACAAGCCTCGCTTGAATGCTGCCTATCAGGAGGCGGAGGATTGGTCCGCCATGATACAGTGCAACACCATTGGCAAGCTGAATAAGCTCATTGAAGCTGGCTATGCCGGACGTATCATTCAGGTGTCGGAAGCCCTCCACGAGATAATTATTGCAGTTATTGCGGATATGATTGATGAGCTCAGGGAGGTGATGAGTCTGGTATGTATTGCCGGTCCCTCTTCCTCTGGTAAGACCTCCACGGCCCAACGCTTAAGCATCCAAATGGCTGTGAACGGCCTACGCCCCATGCCCATTTCCATGGATGATTATTATCGTAATCGAGTTGATTCACCTCGTAAGGCTGATGGCAGCTATGATTTTGAGTGCTTGGAGGCCATTGATTTGGAGCTCTTCAATGAGCATTTGCAAAAGCTTTTGGCTGGGGAACGGGAGAAAATGCCCAAGTACAATTTCCGCACGGGATGCCGGGAATATCGCGGTAACGAGCTGCAGATGCAGGAAAACTCCGTGCTGGTAGTGGAGGGCATTCATGGACTTAACGAAAAGCTGACAGCCTCCATTCCTGCCAATAAAAAGATGAAGCTTTACGTCAGTGCCCTGACGCCCATGTCCTTTGACGAGCATAATCGCATTCACACTACGGATGCGCGCCTGCTTCGCCGCATTGTGCGCGATAGTCAGTTCCGTTCCCATGATGCGGAGGCTACCTTGAACATTTGGCGTGACGTGCGAGAGGGTGAGGAGAAGTATATTTTCCCCTTCCAGACCAGTGCTGATGTAGTTTTTAACACTACCTTGATCTACGAACTGGCGGTACTGAAAAAGTACGCAGTGCCGCTTTTAGAGGCTGTGCCCCGCCAAGCTGGCAAAGCCTTCATGACGGCCCAGCGCCTGCTCAATATGCTCTGTTATGTTAAGGAAATTGATGATGCGGCTATTCCCAACAACTCCATTTTAAGGGAGTTTGTGGGTGGCAGCATTTTTAAGGATGCTTTATAAATTGTTTGCTGCAAGAAGGGAGGCGGGCCATGGCAGAAAACAAGCAAACAGCAAAGCCTGATTTTGACGAGAATCAGATCACGGAAAAGGAGCTGCAAAAGTACGAGCAGCACTATAATGATGCCAGCTTTCTGGAGAAGGCTACAAAATATGGCAAGCTGATTGGTATTAATGCCCTGTATAAGGCAGTGCAGCTGTGGTTTGTGATGCAGAAGCCGAATGTGCCTGCCGGAACGAAGGCTGTGATTATGGGTGCTTTGGGGTATTTGATTGCACCCTTGGACTTTTTACCGGATTTGCTACCTGTTTTGGGCTACACCGATGATTTGGTGGCCATCACCTTTGCTCTCATCAAGGTGCAGGGCTACATTGATGAAGAGGTAGAACGCAAGTCCAAGAAGCTTTTAGCCAAAATCTTCGGCGAAGAAGCAGTTAACAAGCTGTAAAGTAAATACGAGCAAAAAATTAACACGCTCCTGTGCATTAGTACGGGAGCGTGTTGTGTTTTTAGTACGATTATGCAGGGCAACTTGCTATAATCTTTACTCTAACAGCTTGGCAATGTCCGGCAGGGGAGCAACGGTGCGCTGTAAAATGCCATGCATATAGGCAATGGCAATGCCGTAATTGGTCATGGGCACGCCTTGGTCTAGAGCCACCTTGTTGCGGTGCACCATTTCCTTTTCGTTGAGCATGCAGGCGCCGCAGTGCACAACCAGCTTATAGGGGCTCAAATCAGTGGGGAATTCCGTGCCACTGGTGAAGCAAAATTCTGGCTCAGCCTTGGTGTATTGACGAATCCAGTTGGGCATCTTCACGGTGCCAATATCCTGGCATTGGCGGTGATGGGTGCAGCCTTCACTGATAAGAATTTTGTCTCCATCTTGAATACTATCCAGTGCTCGCACGGCCTTCACCGCGTTATACAGGCTACCCTTGTAACGGGCCATAAGGATGGAGAAGGAGGTAAGGGGCACGGAGGGAGGCACGATTTGGCTGACCTTGGCAAAGGCCTGGCTATCGGTGATGACCAGGCGGGGCGGGGCGGCCAGCTTTAGTAAGGCCTGCGCTAGCTCCGTTTCCTGCACAACTAGGGCAATGCCATTGTTATCCAATACATCGCGCAGCACCTGTTGCTGGGGGAGAATCAAGCGTCCCTTGGGAGCAGCGCTGTCGATAGGTGTTACCAGAATAACCACGTCCAAAGGCTCCAGCAAATCACCAACCAGCTGGCGCTCTGTTTCTTTGGGCTTTAGGGCGGCGATGGCTTCCTTCAACTCCCGAATATTAGCGCCGGTTTCAGCGCTGACGAGGAAGCAATGCTTGGTGAGCTTCATGGCAGTGACGGTGAGCAGTGCCTGTTGCATGTCCTCCAAAAGCTCGATTTAATTTAAAACTAATATTGCTGGTAGATTCTTTTCCTGTACCTTGGCCCACAGTGCCTCGTCCTCATGGGTTAGGCCCACCTGGGCATCAACTACCAAGAGCACAATGTCGCATTTATTGAGCACCTGATAGGCCTTCTCAATGCGCAGCTTGCCCAGCTCTCCTTCGTCGTCAATGCCCGGGGTGTCGATGACCATCACCGGGCCTAGGGGCAGCAGCTCCATAGCCTTATATACGGGGTCCGTAGTGGTGCCCTTTTGTTCACTGACGATGGCTAGATTTTGGCTGGTAATAGCGTTAATAAGGCTGGATTTGCCGGCGTTACGCTTGCCAAAGATGCCAATGTGAATACGTTCTGCTGCGGGAGTAGTGTTTAGGCTCATAAAATTCCCTCCATTTGAAAAAATCTTCACCGCTCAAGCGGTTACCCTCCCCTTGCAGGGGAGGCAAAAAAGAGCAAAAAGCACTGGGGACAAGCCACAGTGCTTAAAAAGTAACAATTGACTTAAAGCCAATAAGCGTCAGAAGTGCCGGAAGGCGAGGAACAGCGCAGCTTATGCAGCGACGGCGTACTTAAAGTACGTCGAGCAAATAAGCAAGCTGTGACGAAGTATAACGGTGCTTATGGCGCTTATTGAACCAATTCCATCTTCGGGTTCGGATTATACTTCCTCCCCGCCTTGGCGCAATCCTTACCATTAACCTTGACAATATCTGCGGTAAAGTTGATGTTGCCATCAAAGAAGGAGGAGCCAACTGCATAGGTATCGACGGGCACACCCATTTCCTCAAAGGCAGCCACGCGAGCAGCATCGAAGCCGCCGGAAACGATAATCTTCACATGGTTGAAGCCCTCTGCATCCAGAGCACGGCGCACATTGCACACCAGTTCCTTGCACACACCGGTGGGCTTAAAGGTGCCGATTTGGGTCCACAGGCTCTTGTCCACCATGGAGCCAGAGGTATCAAGGCGTACACCGGCTAGCTTTTTACCCAGCTTACGGGCCACAGCCAAGGAGGTGTTAACGCAGTCATTATCGAAGTCCACCAAAGCAATACGAGCAATGGAGGGGTCCACATATTTGTCGAAGGCCGAGGTGGCAGCCACCGTGTCACCATTATAGGAAGCGATTAAAGCATGGGGAATGGTACCCAAGCCCCTGCCGTTGCTGGACTTAGCATTGGCATCGGTGGAAAAGCCCTTGATGCCGCCGATTTTTGCAGCATAGCCATCGGACTCCTGAGTTTGATAAATATCATAACGGGCAGGGAAGAAGAGCACGGGCTTGCCGTTAGCAGCCTTTACGACACTGCTAACATTGGTAGCTATGAGTCTTTGGAGGGCCAAAATAACCAAATAAATGGTTTCCAAAG
>CAMFZA010000150.1 GCA_946002345.1 uncultured Phascolarctobacterium sp.
AATGTTATTTTGACCCCGGGCCGTTATAATGCTGCCTTCTTTGAACATGCTTACTTGGCCGAAATGACCCATAGCGTGCTGGCTATGCCCTCTGATTTATATGTAGAAAACTGTCAGGTTTATTATCGTGCTATGGATAAACCCCAGCGTGTCGGTGCTATCTATCGCCGCATTAGTGACGAATATTTGGACCCCCTGACCTTCCTGCCGGAATCCCTCATTGGCGTGCCCAATCTGATGGCCGCTTACCGCGCTGGCAATGTAGCCATCCTCAATACCCCCGGCAACGGTGGAGCCGATGACAAGGGTATCTACTACTTCGTTCCCGCCATGATTAAGTATTATTTAGGAGAGGATTCTATTACTCACAATGCTCCTACCTATTTAATGTATTATCAAAAGGATAGAGATTATGCCCTAGCTAACTTTGACAAGCTGGTCTTCAAGGATGTTTCCGAGGCTGGTGGCTACGGCGTTTTCTTTGGTCGCGATTTGGACAGCAAGAAGAAGGCGGACTTTATCGATTTAATGAAGGCGGAGCCGCGCCGTTTTATTGCCCAGGAAATAATCGACTTTATCGACCTGCCCATTATGGACAACGGCCAAGAGGTGCTGCGTAAGGCGGATTTGCGTGCCTTCGTACTCAGCGGCAGCGAAACCAAGGTTTGGCCCAGCGGCCTGACGCGTTTCTCCCGCAATCCGGATTCGTTTGTAGTTAACTCATCTCAAGGAGGAGGCTTTAAAGACACATGGGTATTATCTCGTTAGAAAAATCAAATCATCTTTATTGGTTGGGCCGCTATAGCGAGCGCGCCTTCACCACCATCCGCACCTTTATGGATGCTTATGACACCATGCTGGACCAGGATCCCAATGCCTATAAGCATATTTGTGAAAAGCTGCATATTCCTGATGTGTATGGCAGCAAAGAAGTTTTTATCATTAACTACCTTTTTGACGAAACTGATCCTAACTCCGTCTACAGCAATTTATCCCGTGCCTGCGACAACGCCAGCGTTATGCGCGATATGATCAGCTCCACGGCATTGGGCTACATTCAGCTGGCCCTGGACGTTATGGAGGATGCTAAACGGGAAACCTTTTGCCTGCTCCATTTGCAGCAGGTTTTGGACGATTTGTATGCCTTCTGGGGCAGCATTGATGATTATGTAGAAAGCAGCGCCTGCCGCAATATCATGAAAACTGGCAGATATATCGAAAGACTTGACTTATATATCCGCTTGGATTATGATAGAAAAGCAATGGAGCTCGCGTATGAGCGCATGGCCTATCGCCTGCAGCGTAGCCGTGCTGCTTATAACGAACAGGATTTCAAAATTGTTAGTGATGCTATAAACAATAAAAAGGGCGGTAATCTGTGCTCTATTCTACCGAACCTTAATAATATTTTTAAGGATTGATATGATTGAGAAAGCTAAAATTCCATTACGAAATGCAGCTTGATTTTACCGGAGATGTTACACCTCACAGCTTAGCGCTCCGCTGCTTGCCCAAGGACACCTGCACCCAGAACATTAAAAAGCTATCCTGTGCTATCACGCCTCTCTCTTCCATTACCAAAAGCTGGGATGCCTTTGGCAATCCCATGTGCTTCGGCTTTATCAATGAGCCCCACGATTACTTTAGCTTTTGTGTTTCTGGCATTGCCATTACCAATAGTGAAAACATTGACCATGGCGAGCTAAATCACATTTTTTATTATCCCACCCCCCAAACCACGCTGACCCACGGCATGGAGCCCTATCTTGCTTTAGCGGAGCAACAGCGGGATCCGGTGCAGAAGGCCCTGCGCATGAGCGACGAGCTCTATCATCGCTTCATTTACAAGCCCCAAAGCACCAACACCCGCACCACAGCCCAACAGGCACTGGACCAGGGCACGGGCGTGTGCCAGGATTATACCCACATTATGCTGGGCTTGTGCCGCCATTTGGGCATTCCGGCTCGCTATGTGGCAGGCTTTATGATTGGCGAGGGTGCTACCCACGCTTGGCTTGAGGTCTATGCCCGGGGACACTGGATTGGTATTGACCCCACCAATAACAGGGTTGTGGATGATATGTACATCAAAATGTCCGAGGGTCGCGATGCCAGTGATTGCATTGTGGACAAGGGCGTTTTCTTTGGTGATGTGCAGCAAAAACAATCTGTTTTTGTAAAGGTCACTCAGGAAATCCTTGATTAAAGGTGTGGTGAACGCCCACGAGGCTTGTTCAATCAGGTAATTGACAAAGTTTGCATAATATTTTCCTGCTTTACCTAGGCTGGTGCTCGTGCGCCAGCTTTTTTTGTTACCAAAATTGGCTTACCCATAATAAAGCACAGCTGGCAAACTATTTTGGCCCTACTTTTTTGCTATTACTAGCCTTTTGTGTTACAATATTAGAGAATGGATTCTCATGTTGACTATCTTTTATTTACTAACAAATAATGCTGTTTTTTATCTTTAAGATTTTTCCAACATGGCAATGGCCGCAGGAGATTATAGAGCGTAGGTGATTAGGGATGGATGAAAAGAAACCACGGGGAGAAGAACTATTGCTACAATATATCAAGGAAGTGTTGCAGGAGCCCAGCAAAGCTAGGCTGGATATAAGCGCTTTGCCTCAAGAGCAGCACAGGCTGGGCAAGGAGCTGCAAAGCCTTGCTACCTGCATGCTGGAGCAAAAAAGACGCCTGGAATCCAGCGCCTTCACCGACAGCCTCACCGGTCTTGGCAACCGTACAGCCTTTGATCGGTATGTGCAAAGGCTGTGGGAAAATCGCATGCCCTGCACCGTGGCCTTTATTGATATGGATGAGCTGAAGGCCTGCAATGACCATGCCGGTCACGGTGAAGGTGACCACTATATCCAGCTGGTTGCCAGCTTGTTGGAGGGCTTGTGCCTGGAAAATGAGCATATTTTCCGTATTGGCGGTGACGAGTTTGTGATTATCTCCACCTGGGCCACGGAGCATGATTTAGAGCAACGCCTGCGGGACGCTCGTGCAGACTTCGTCGAGGATATGGCCAAAAAGGTGGATTATCACTGCGGCTTTAGCTACCGCTGCACCCATATTAACGAGGTTACCCCGGACGCTTATAACAACCTGCTCAACAATGCGGACCAACGCATGTATCAGTATAAGATTCATCAAAAGCAGCTGCGGGACGAGCAACACAAGTCACTGCAAGCTACCGACGTTTTTGCTGCCAATTACGGCCTGGAAAGTCGCCTTTTTGATGCTCTCAGCATGACCATGCGTAATCGCTATATTTATGTCTGCAATATGCGCACCAATATGTCCCGTTGGTCTGCCAATGTTGTGAAGGATTTTAATCTACCTTCCGAGTATATGTTTGACGCGGGCAATATTTGGCTGGAACGCATCCACCCCGATGACAGGCAGCTTTATTTGGATGATATTGGCAAGGTTTTCAACGGCCAATCCCTCTATCATTCCTGCCAATACCGGGCTAAGGATGCCAATGGCTATTATGTAATCTGCGCCTGCAATGGCTATCGCTTGAAGGGCACTGATGATGAGCCAGATTTATTCATTGGCACCATTCAAAACCACGGTATAATTGAAAACATCGACCCTGTTACCAGCCTTTATAATGTGTATGAGTTTTTAAACTATATGCGCAATGTCCAAAACAATGCCATCCCTGTGGATATTTTGGTGCTGGGTATTACGGGCTTTAACCTGATTAACGATACCTTTGGCTATGATAACGGCAATAGAATTCTTAAGGATTTGGCCCAGCATCTGCTGGAGCTGACCGGTGATGGCCGCAAGCTTTTCCGCTTGAACGGCATGAAGCTGGCCTTTGTACTCTCCTGCGCTTCGCGTAGCGAGGTATATGAGCTGCACGACACCATTTATCACATTATCAAAAACCAGCTCTTTTTGAACGATGAGCAGGTGAAGCTCTATATGGCAGCCACCGCCATCCATTATGAATGCGGGGAGGAGGATGTTGTTTCCCTGCTTTCTGAGCTGGACTATCTCATCGATATGTCTAAAAAGGAAAAAAGCGGTGATTTAGTTTATGTGGATGAACGGCGGGATGACGGTCCCAGGCACCGTCTGGAGGTTTTGGGGGCTGTAAAGCGCAGTATTCTCAATAATTGTGCAGGCTTTTATTTAGTTTACCAGCCCCAAATTGATTATCAGGGCAATGTGAGTGGCGTGGAAGCACTGGTTCGCTGGAAGGATGTGGTGCACGGCGTCGTTCCGCCCAACGAATTTATTCCCTGGCTGGAAAGCGATATTAGCTTTTATGATTTGGGTCTATGGATTTTACGTCAGGCCATGTACGATGGGTTGACCATGCTGAACACTGACCCTCAGCTGGCCGTTTCCGTAAATATTTCCTATAAGCAGCTGGAACGGGAAAGCTTTTTGGAGGATGTGCTGACCATTTTGCAGCAAACAGGCTTCCCTGCCCAAAATTTAGTGCTGGAATTTACGGAGCATTGCCGCACCTTGGATACGAATCAGCTGCAATATATTGTCAAATTCTTTAATGCTCACGGCATCCGCATTGCTGCCGATGATTTTGGGTCCGGCTATTCCTCTCTCATGTTGCTGCGCAATGTGGAGTTTGATGCCATTAAAATCGACCAAAACTTTATCCGCGGCATGCTGAATCGTTCTCGGGACAAGGTCTTGGTGAACACCATGATTGAATGTGCCCATCGTCTCAATACTGCCGTATGCGTGGAGGGCGTGGAAACACAGGAGCTGATGAATATTTCCCGCAGCTATGCAGCTGAGTATTATCAGGGCTATCTTATTGCCAAGCCCCTGGAGCTCAACGCCTTAAAGCTGTTTATGTCCGCCAGAAAGGCCAAAAATCAATAAAAAAAGTACTATGTCATTTTTTATGG
>CAMFZA010000151.1 GCA_946002345.1 uncultured Phascolarctobacterium sp.
TGTAAATCTGAAGGCAATCGACCTGCTGAACCCTGTAACCCTGATCGGCCTGTTCGTTGGTGCAACTCTGCCCTTCGTATTCGGCGCTATGACCATGGAATCCGTTGGTAAAGCTGCTTACCAAATGATCGAGGAAGTTCGTCGTCAATTCCACGAAATTCCTGGTCTGCTGGAAGGCAAGGCTAAGGCTGACTACCAAAAATGCGTAGACATCTCCACTGCAGCTGCTCTGCACGAGATGATTATGCCCGGTATCATTGCTATCGTTGCTCCTCTGGCTATGGGCTTCCTGTTCGGTACTGAAGCTCTGGGCGGTCTGCTGGGCGGCGCTCTGGCTTCCGGCGTACTGGCTGCTATCCTGATGGCAGACGCTGGTGGTGCTTGGGATAACGCTAAGAAGTATGTTGAAGCTTCTGGCCGTAAACACACCCCTGTACATGACGCAACTGTTGTAGGCGATACCGTAGGCGATCCGTTCAAGGATACCTCCGGACCTGCAATGAACATCCTCATCAAATTGATGACCGTTGTTGCTCTGGTATTTGCTCCGGTTATGGCTGCTAATGGCGGCATGCTGCTGAGCCTGTTCAAATAATTGAACTAAAGCTAAACGCTCCTTCTCCTAGTGAGGGGGAGCGTTTTTATTTTGGTAATTTAGCCTAAAGCCTTTGGATATTTTTCTGTGCTTATTAAAGGTGCATATGTTATAATAATAAAATAGGTTTAGAATATTTAGTGAAGGTGGTTATGAGAATGCAGATTATGGAGGGAGCAGAAACATTTCTTTTAGAGGGAAGCAATGGTAAAGCAGTTTTGCTTTTGCATGGCTATACTGGCACTACCTCTGAGATGCGTCCCTTGGGGGATTATCTGCATAGCTTGGGCTATACTGTTTTATGTCCTCGTTTGCCGGGACATGGAACTAGTGTGGAGGACTTAAAGGAAACCGTGGCCTCCCAATGGGTTGCAGCGGCTAAATTAGGCTACGCCATCTTAGCAAAAAAATATAGCCGGATTTATGTGGCAGGGTTATCCATGGGTGGGCTATTAGCCATGGTGATTTCGGCTACGGAAAAGGTTGCAAAGGCAGCCTTTTTAGCGACACCTATCTTTTTGCAGGACAAGCGGGCTCCTTTTTTGCCCATTCTACGATATTTCATTCACTATCTGCCGAAGCATAAACATAATTATCATGAGATGCAACAGTATTGCCAGGCCTATGACCGCATGCCCACCAAGCCATTAACTAGTCTTTTTGCGCTCATCAAGACCTGCAAAAAGGAGCTGGTACCTAAAATCACCGTTCCCAGTATCATCCTGCAGTCCCAAATAGAGCATACAGTGAATCCCAAAAGTGCCCAATATATTTATGATCATCTGGGTACACCAAGCAGCGCTAAACAGCTGGTGTGGCTGGAAAAAAGCGGTCATATTTTAACGCTGGACTGTGAGCACACAATGGTATTTAAGGCTATTGCTGATTTCTTTGAGCGGGACTAGAATTAAGAGCCACTAAGTGCAAACAAAAGGTAAGCTTTTTGTAAACAATGCTTTATAAAGCAGGATTTATTTTATAAAGAAGGAATAAGTATGGATAGAACACTTTTAGATAATAATGAATATAACTGGTGCTTTGCCTGTGGCAAGGAAAATGAACATGGGCTGCACATGCGCTTTGAAATAGACGATGATAAATGTACTGCTTATTTTACTCCTCGCAAGGAGCATCAAAGCTACACCGGTCGTATGCATGGCGGCTTGGTAGCGGTGCTTTTGGATGAGGTAACAGGTAATTATTTGTATTGCAAGGAAGGTAAGCCGTCCTATACGGCTAAAATAGAAATTCGCTATCGCCAGCCCCTGGTTATTGGCGAGGAGGTTATTTGCACCGGACGCGAGGTGAAGCGTAGGGGTCGCATGGTGGAGATGGCAGGTATGATTTGTAAAAAGGATGGAACGATTTTAGCGGAATCGCTATCTAAAATGATGATTAAAGAGGATTAAAAATGAAAAATATACGCGATAAAATTTTAGCATTTATGCGCGATAGTAGCTATGCGCCTATGACCAGCGAGGAGCTACTGGATGCGCTGGCCGGAGAATGCAGTGCCACCAAATTTTGGCAGGAACTGCTGGCCTTGGAGCAAAATGGCGAGATTATCAAGACTCGCTTTGAGACCTACGGCCTTCCCGAAAAAATGGGTCTGGTGGCTGGTCGCTTTCAGCTGACCAGTAAGGGCTTTGGCTTTGTTATTCCTGATAATAAGGGGGAACGCCCCGACGTATTCATTCCACCCCGCGCATTGAATGGGGCGATGAATAACGACCGTGTTTTGGCCCGAGTGAATAATGATACTCACGGCAAGAAGCCAGAGGGTGAAATTTTGCGCATTATTACGCACGCTAATAATAAAGTGGTGGGGATTTTTCACCAAACTGGCGATTTTGCCTTCGTAACTCCCGATGATAAGCGCATTGGGCAGGATGTTTATGTGATGCGCCGTGACTTTAATAATGCTAAGGACGGGCAAAAGGTGGTTGTAGAAATCACGGAATGGCCCCAGGAGCATCGCAAGGCGGAGGGTAAGGTTACTGAGATTTTGGGCAATATTGGTGATGTGGGATTGGAAATATTGTCCATTATCAAGCAGAATGATTTGCCTCTGGAGTTTCCGGAAGAGGTATTGGCAGCATCGCGCAAGGTACCTAAGTCCATTAAAAAGACAGAGCTGGCAGACCGTCGCGATTTGCGTGAGCGCACTGTAGTCACAGTGGATGGGGAGGATGCCAAGGATTTGGATGACGCTGTTTATGTACAGCAAATTAGTGGGGATGAGTACCTGCTGGGTGTTTATATTGCCGATGTAAGCTATTATGTGACCGAGGACAGCATTTTAGATAGGGAAGCACGGGAACGCGGTACCAGTGTCTATTTAGTAGATAGGGTACTGCCCATGCTGCCGGAGCGCCTGTCCAATGGCATTTGTAGTTTGAATGCAGGGGAGGACCGATTGGCTATGGCCTGCGAAATGCATATCGATACGAATGGGACGGTGCTTAATTACGAAATTTTCCCAGCCGTTATCAATGTGCGTCATCGCTTGAGTTATAACATTGTGCGTGCTATGCTGGCAGGAGACCAGGAGCTTTGCACTAAATATGCTGACATTGTGCCCATGGTGGAAAAAATGGATGAGCTGCGCCAGATTTTGCACGATAAACGTGCGCGTCGTGGTGCAGTAGACTTTGATTTGCCGGAGCAAAAGGTTATTTTGGATGAAAAGCTGCACCCCATTGAGATTGTGCAGCGCATACATGGTAATGCAGAGTCCATCATTGAGGAGTTTATGCTGGCGGCCAATGAAACCGTAGCTCAGCATATGTTTAATCAGCATTGGCCCTTCATCTATCGTGTCCACGAAATTCCGGCAGAGGAAAAAATGCAGGATTTGGCTAAGCTGCTGGCCAATTTCAATGTAAAGTTTAAGGTGAGCGAGGAGACCCGGCCCAAGGAAATCCAACAGGCGGTACGTGCGGTGGCAGGACGCCCTGAGGAGCGTTTGATAACTACGGTAGCACTGCGCTCCATGAAGCAGGCTGTGTACCAAACAGAAAACGTGGGTCATTTTGGTCTGGCGGCCAAATATTATACCCATTTCACCTCGCCCATTCGTCGTTATCCGGATTTGATTGTCCATCGCTTGCTGCGCCAGTGGCTGCAGGCACCTAAGCTGAAGGCGGCAGAGGTAGAGCCCTTGAACGACAAGCTGGAAATCATCGCTGACCATTCCTCCATTCGTGAACGTGCTGCAGCCGATGCGGAGCGTGCCACTGTGGAGCTGAAGAAATGCGAATATATGGCCGACCATATTGGCGAGGAATATGACGGTGTTATCAGCGGTGTCACAGCCTTTGGCATGTTCGTGGAGCTGGAAAATGGCGTGGAAGGCTTGGTGCATATTTCCAGCCTGATGGACGATTATTATGAGTTCTATGAGGAGCGCTACGCGCTTGTGGGCACCCATACGGGGCACCAGTATCGTTTGGGGGACAAGGTGCGCATAGAAGTGTTGCAGGTGAATATCAGCGATGTATCCATCGATTTTATCATGGCTGGTGAAAATGATGGGGTGCGCGAGCATATCAAGCAACAGCTGGTGGCCAAGCAAAAGCCTGCCAAGGGCTATAGCAGCCAGCGAGCAGCGTTGAGTGCAGAGACTAAGAAAAAGAAAAATTCTCGCAGTAAAATTAGTAAGAGCTCCAAAGGAGCTAAAAATAAAGAGCCCGGACGCCGTAGTGGTGGTGCCAAATCAAAGGCTGTTCGCAAGGGCAAAAAGAGAAAATAAAACCCCTCAGTCAGCGCGCAAGCTCGCTGACAGCTCCTCTTTAAAGGGGAGCCGTTGGGGTAAGCAATAATATAAAAGCCTCCCCTTGCAAGGGGAGGGGGACCACGAAGTGGTGGAGGGGTTATATGGCAGAAGAAAGAATAAAAATTATCGCAGAGAATCGCAAGGCGCGACATGATTATACTATTTTTGAAACCTTTGAAGCAGGCATTTCCCTGACCGGTACGGAGGTAAAATCCTTGCGGGCGGGCAAGGCCAACATGAAGGACAGCTATGCTCAGATTACTAAAAAGGCAGAGGTTTTTGTGTACCAGCTGCATATTAGTCCCTATGATCATGGCAATATTTTCAACCATGACCCCCTGCGTAATCGCCGGCTACTGTTCCATCGAGCAGAAATCAACAAGCTCATCGGTAAGGTAAAGGAGAAGGGGTATGCTTTGGTGCCCTTAAAAATGTATTTTAAGCATGGCTTGGTAAAGCTGGAGCTGGCCCTGGCAGTGGGCAATAAGAATTATGATAAGCGTCAGG
>CAMFZA010000152.1 GCA_946002345.1 uncultured Phascolarctobacterium sp.
TTCCCATCACGAGTAAAAAGAATAACGCCATATTCCTCTTCCAAGGCTGTAATGTGATTACTAATTGTTGGTTGGGTAAAATTTAGATATTTGGCAGCCTGGGTAAAGCTCCTAAACTGCACTACGGTTAAAAAAGACTGATAAACCTGTATATTCATTTATGTCTCCCACCCCAATTGAAGATTTAGCTGGCATTTTTATTATTAATAATGCTCATCTAAAATATACGCATCATCCTCTATTCCCCTTGATTCCGAATATAATGCAAGGCGCTTTGGGCGGCAATAGCACCATCATTAGTCGCCGTCACTACCTGTCGCAGCACTTTATCACAAACATCGCCAGCACCATAAACGCCAGATACACTTGTGGACATATCATTATTCACAACAAGATAGCCCTTAGCATTGGTTATACCCAAATCCTTGCAAAAATCAGTAACTGGGTCAGCGCCGATATAGGGGAACACGCCCTTAGCCCACATACTCTCTATAACCCCGGTCTCTTTATGCAAAACCTTAAGCCCTGCAACACGCTCATTTTCAATAAGCACCTCTTGAGGTACACGCCATGTCAGAACCTCTATCTTAGGATGGCGGGCCACCTTGTCCTGGGTAATCTGCTCCGCGCTAATCACATCACGACGAGCCAATATAGTGACCTTAGAAGCAAATTCGGCAAGGTAAAGCGATTCCTCAAAGGCAGCATTACCAGCACCCACAATAATAACAGGCTTATTCCGATAAAACGCCGCATCACAAACAGCGCAGAAGCTAATCCCACGGCCAATCATCTCCTGCTCACCGGGGATATTGAGCAAACGCTCCACCGTACCCGTTGCCACAATCACTGCAGTTGCAGTAAACTCAGCGCCGCTTTCACAACGCACTCTCCTCAGCTCGCCTTCCACAGTAAGCGCTGTAACCTTTTCATATAAATAAACTGTGCCCAAAGCCATGGCCTGCTCATAAATATCATAAGCAAGCACAGAGCCATTCACATTTTTAATGCCAGGCCAATTCTCCAGCTCAAAGGTCTTGATAAGCTTGCCACCGGGAGCAAAGGACTCCAGCACAAGGGTTTTGAGCCCGGCACGACGGGCATAAACGGCAGCAGTGAGTCCCGCAGCCCCACCGCCCACAATTAGCAAATCATAATGCTTATCAGGAGCCGCCTCCACAGGCGGCTCTTCCCCGAGCAGCTTTTCCAATCTTGCACGCAGTCGTTCCTTGGGTAAAAAGCCAGCATATCTTGACGCCACTTTGCCCTCTTTGATGAAGAACAGCCCTGGAATAATGGTAATATCCATTTCCTCGGTCAGCTCAGGCTCCTTATCAATATCTATTTTAACAATATTGATGCGTTCGCCCATCTCTTTTTCAATATCATCCAGCACATAGCTAAGCATTTTGCAGGGTCCGCACCAGGTTGCATAAAAATCAGCCAAAAAAGTTTTCTTTTCCTTAAGCATGGCACGAAATTCTACTGCCGTAGGGTTAATAATCATGGTCATAATTTGCTCCTTATCATACTAAATTTATCTTGAGTTTTTTATATCCACTAACACACCCACAGCTCGCATTTTTCCAAAAACAGATTTATGGCACTCAGCGTGGGCTCAAATATATCCATCGTAAGCATTTCTTCTAGGCTAAAACGAAACCTAAGCCAAAATATACTTTCTCTTTAAATTATACCACAAACCCTAATAACAAGCAGGAAAAACACTATTAAAAGCGAATTTTACAGTACACAATATTTCTCAAATATAACAGAAAGGCCCTTCTCACCATGACACTAAAAATTCCCCACACAAGCTATAATTTTTAGCTCATGTGGGGAATTTTTCATTCTGTAATTCTTTCTAAAATATTATCTAGCCAATTACCTTCAAAAGCTTCAATGTTGCCATGGTCACACAAATCTGCAAGGGCCGGAGCAAGCGGAAGCTGAGCAGTACTCTTAATTTGATACCTCTCCGCTAAATCATCAATATGGCTCTGACCAAAGATATAATGCTTATCATGACAGGAAGGACACTCAAAATAAGCCATATTTTCCACCAAGCCCAAAACAGGAATATCCATCAACCCTGCCATTTTCACTGCCTTCTCCACAATCATCTCCACCAGCTCTTGCGGAGAGGTTACCACAACAATGCCATCCAACGGCAACGATTGGAAAACCGTCAGCGGCACATCACCGGTTCCAGGAGGCATATCCACAAACATATAATCTACTTGCTCCCAATTAACCTCGGACCAGAACTGCTTAACAGCCCCGGCAATCACCGGGCCACGCCATACCACAGGGTCGCCTTCATTGGCCAACAATAAATTGATGGACATGATTTTCGTCCCGCACTTGGATTCAGCAGGGAAAATGCCCGCTTCATTACCAAAAACCTTACCATGGACCCCAAACACCTTGGGAATGGAAGGACCCGTAATATCCGCATCCAGAATCGCCGCCTGATAACCCTTGCGCTGGGCCAAGACAGCCAACATAGAAGTAACTAAGGACTTGCCTACGCCGCCCTTACCGCTTACTACCCCAATTACCTTCTTCACAGAAGAATTTTTATTCAACGGCTCCAGCAGGCTCTGGGGAACAGTACGCTCATTACAATCACTATGGCATTCCGCACAGTTATGTGAACAATTTGTACTCATAATAAACACCTCCAGCACCACATTACGTTATTTAAAGCTATTTTCGTTTGCAGCGCTTCCTTTCCTTAAAATTATATCACATTTCCCATTTATTGAGAGTAAACTGATAAGCTCATAGAGAATTTAAATCAATGGTAGCGTAGCCGCATTATTCCTGCTAATCGCGATGGACTTAGTATAGAAAACTTTTCCGTTATCATTTTATCTCACTACTTATAAACTTTCTTAACCGTTCTACTGCCTCTTCAACCTCAGCATCACAAGGCAAAGTAGCAATCACTCTCTCCAAATAACCAAGCTCTTCAATCTTCTTCAGCGTCCAGGAATAATACAAATCATAAACCCAAACAAGATATAATAGCTTACGGTCGTCAACAGTCTGCATGTCACCGCCATTAATCTGCTCCCCCAATATAAAACCTTGCTTACATACGGGCGTAAATACACCCTCCGGTGGCACACAAACATAGTCAATATTGACACGATAAATATCGAGCTTGTCAGCATCGCGAATAATTTTTGCAAAAAGGAGATGGCGTTCACTAGGAGCCTGGGCTATAAATTTTTTGTTGTGATTACCAATGGCAAACAGCAAAATATCTTGGTCCTCACTATTTAGCTCATTGTAAAGCTGCTGCTCTTTAATCAACTTCAACCCCAGCTCTGCATGATCCTCGCTCAAATTATCCCTAAAGGTGCGATATACGCTCCACTGGCGAAACCTGCCCACATCATGCAATAGTCCGATAAGCTCAGCCAGTAGAACATCGTGTTCATTCAGCTGCAGCCATTGGGCTAATTCCCTACAGTTGCGACGCACAAAGCCAATGTGGGCTTCTTTAAGACGTATGCCCCACATAGCCTCTTGGTCTTCGTTGTGAAAAGAACTACTATATGCAGCTATCCATTCTTCAGCTTTACTGATTATCTGTTTTAAATACACTTTCTCATCACCTTACTAAGCAAATTGTCACAGCTCACATTTTTCTAGGAACAGAAGGAATTATTAAGTTCTGCTATCTTAATTATATCACAGACCCTAATAACGAGCAGGAATAACGTCATATAAAGCTACTTGTAAAATATATAAAAAGTCTGAGAACTGGTCACATCAAATAAACACCAACACTCAGACTTTCTTTTATCTTTATATTCGTTGTGTATAATAATGAGCAAAAAACCACACTACTAATTCACGAACAGAAAATGAAGCCCTTCTTCTTAGGCCACAACTACCTCAAGGTCGTTTTGCTTGGCTCGGTGCGCTTTACGCTCCCGCAACAAAACGTTACCACAGGTGTTGACTTAAGCAATCAGCTTGCCCAGACGCTAAAGTGTCTAGGCCATCACTACCTCAAGGCCATGTTCTTTGGCAATGGTCAAAACATCATCCTTCGAAGCTTCCGTGATATCTAAAATATCAGATAAAAGTCGCTTCTTATTTAGCATATTAAGTATAATTTTTTTGCGCTCTTTCAATTCGCCCATGGCTTCGCCCTTTGCTATGCCCATAGCTTCGCCTTCTGCACGGCCCTCTGCACGGCCATCTTCCCGTACACCTTGACTCAAATTGCACATTTCGTCCACCTCCTGCTTGACTTCCTCCGTCATCGCAATATCAAAACCATCTTGTAAAATATTCATTCGCTCCTTGGCATCCAAATTCCTGCTCAAGAGCACGGAAAGCATTTTTATTACATCATTCTGCAAACCCATGAAGTCATCTGCCGTATAAATCATTACCACAGTCAGCAAATCATAATTGCTCACAGGCTCGGCGTGTTCCCCGATGAAGCTGTCTTCCTTCACAGAATAAATGTTAATAGAGTTAAGATATTTTCGATAATACACAAAACGCCCTGCGTCAGCTACAAGGCAGCTTACGCAGAGCGTTCTTTTTTTGCTTTTTGTACATTCTACAGCAACAAATATGCTGAAATTTTATACGTAACGAAACGTTACTCGAAATAAATGTTTATTTAGGCGATCAGCTTACCCAGACGCTTAGCAATGGCTTCTACCTCTTCGCGTGGGAGTTTCGTTCCCTGTACTACTAAATCAACGCTAGCTCCTGCCTCAAGGAGATTCTTAGCAATTTTAATTGTATTTTCATTAGTAAGCTTTTGCATAATCTCACACATTTCTTCTACCCCGCTTTCTTCTTCCTTAAAGTGCC
>CAMFZA010000153.1 GCA_946002345.1 uncultured Phascolarctobacterium sp.
AATTTTCTGATATTTCAATATAGAATTAAGATTTTTTCGATAATACACAAAACGCCCTGCGTCAGCTGCAAAATAGCTTACGCAGAGCGTTGTTTTTCACTTTTTTGTTTACTCCACAGCAACAAAAGTACTGAAATTTTATACGTAACAAAACGTTACTCGAAACAGATGTTTGTAGTATTATCCCTTTACTCCTCCACCAAAACGTCGCACAATAGTAGGAGCAATGTTGAATACTACCTATTGTTTCTTTCCATAATCCTCCCGACTTTCGGCAGCCATCAAGGTAACATCCCCACTTTCCTGATATGAAACAAGCTTATCATGCTTGCTAAAGCTGAAGATATCATTTCTATCTACAGTCTTATCAAAAACTATTTCCATCAATTTTTCATAACTATTGACATGGTCATAATATACTTCGCCATTAGAAAGCTTTCTAAAAAGCTTCCTTGCGCAGCCTATTTTAGCTTCTTCAATGGGACGTAATTGATTGCTTTCCATGGTACCCTTGGTTTCAGCAATAAAATAAATGTGCTTCACTGAACCCTCTTTAAAAGCGATGGCCCAGTCCGGAGAATATTTGCCCATGGGAGTAGGAATATAGAATGTTCTCGGTAATTTCGCATAAACAGCAACCAAATCAGAAACATCCAAGGCTTCTGCAAATTTTCTCTCTACACTCTTTTCCGCACTACCATCAGTGAATACATAGTCCTGAATTGCGTTTTGCGCCTTGAATGCCTTATCAAAGGACTGTCGACAATTTTCAGCAGTAAAAATGATATTGTCAAAGGTACCATCCGTAGTGTTATAGGTGATATGATCAACGGTCAATGCAGCTTTTTGCTCATTAATAATCTTAGCAACCTTACGTATGAATTCTTCAGGATTTTCCCTAAACATCATGTATTTAGCTTGAGGCATACACCTCAGAATCTCCGCAACAGTCCTACGTGTTAGCGTAGTACGGCCTGCAATTTCACCAATCAAGTCATATTTTATATCACTATCATGATGGTCATCCAATACACCGGTCTGGGTACGAGTGGTTTTGAAGGAGCTCTTTTGCTCCAGCATGTGACGCTGCAAGCTATCTTCCTGCTCACCTTTGGTAGTAGTGTATTTTATTTGGCTAACAGTCAAATCCGTAGTAATTTTTTGCACGGCCTTTTTGATTAACTCTTTACTATCGAAAGAAACCTTATAGGCATAGCGATGATTAATTTTGTTCCAAAGTGCTTGGAACTCCTTTTTCCAGAAGTTATCGTTCAAGGGATTTTCTTGAACCTGGGTTTCCTTACCATTGCCTATCATTTCCTTAAGTACGCTCTCATCAAAGATACCTTGAATAAGCTTGTGAACAGCAGGAGCGTCCCCGGCCAGCTGCGGTGGCATCGATGCTAATGTATCATTAGCCAAATCAGCCTTGTACTTATCTGTAATCTTTTGGTCATAGTCAACATAACCATTCATAGCAAGATAAAGCATTATATGATTAGCTTTGGTATTATCAATAGAGTAAGTTTTATCCTCAATTTTAACAATTCTTCCGTCAAAATAGTCCACAGATGCCTTGGTAGGCCGCTCGTACAGATTTTCTCTAATATCCCCTTGCAACCCACTTACAAAATCAGTATAGCTTTCACTAGCAATTACTGTAAGCTTATTGATTTCGTGTACTGCACTGCCACAAGCCTGTTCATCCATGCGGTCACCGTTTTGGTTTACGCAAATACGCATGCCACGCCCTACCTCTTGACGTTTGTTGACTTCGCTGTTGGAATGCTTTAATGTACAAATTTGGAAGACATTAGGATTATCCCAGCCTTCACGCAAAGCGGAATGAGAAAAGATGAAACGTACTGGATTATTCATGTCCAGCAGCATTTCCTTGTTCTTCATTATTAAGTCATAAGCAGAAACGTCATTAGAAATATCCTGACCACGCTCGCATTTGCTATCAACACTGCGACCTTTTTTATCAACGCTGAAATAGCCAGTGTGAACCATGCTGACCTCTGAAGCTACTTTTTGCAAATACCTCCTATAAGGGGTATCAAAAAGCTCATGCAGCTTATTATCGAATACTTTGTTGTATTCTTCCTCAAAGATTCTACCATATTCACCTAATGTCGCATTACCTTCTTCATCATATTGGCGGTATTTAGCTACTTCATCAATGAAAAACAGGGACAGTGTTTTAATGCCTTGTTCAAATAGCTTCTCTTCCTTCTCGAAATGGGACAAAATGGTCTCTCTAATTTGGATGCGTCGCTTATCAATTTCAGATACATCACCAACAACATCGCCGCCTTCAATACGTTCGCCATTGGTGAAGGTTACGCAACCTTTCCCATGAGGGTTAATATCACTAATGCTATAACCCTTATACTGATTCATGCCCTTGGAAATGGAGTATAAATTATCTCCTACTTCCAATATCTTCATGACCTTTTTGGGCCCATTCTTTTGCATTTCCTCAAATTCTAAACGAACACGTGGAGGCTTATTGGTTGCCAGCACAATTTTATCACAGTACAGAGAGCTATCTATGCCCTTGAGATTGGTCATCTCTATGCCTTTGACTTCAATTTTCTTAACTAGCTTTTGATTGTAAGCATCTAAGGCATCCAGCACATACACCAAATTATGCTGGGTTTTATGAGTTGCGGAATAGTTGATACTGAACAAAGGATGGAATTGCTCCATGGATTTTTGGGTAACCTTACCACCCAGCTTTTGGGGCTCATCCAAAATCAAGATGGGATTGGTTTGGGCAATAACGTCGATGGGCCGACGGGAGCCAAAGCTATCCGGCGTAGCATAAATAAAACGAGCCAGTTTGTCACCACCACGACCTGCTCCTTTTTTATCCTCATTCAGGGACGCAGCAAAGGCTTGGTTATTAATAATCATGACATTGATTTCGTTGCTTTTGGCAAAGTCATCAATTTTCGTCAAATTGCTACTATCGTAGATGAAATATCTGGCTTTTTTGCCATATTGCTCCATGAAATGCTCTTCTGTCATTTCAAAGGTCTTTTTAACGCCCTCACGGATGGCAACAGAAGGCACGATTACGATATATTTATTCCAACCATATTGCTTGTTCAGCTCGAACATGGTCTTGATGTAAACGTAGGTCTTACCTGTGCCAGTTTCCATTTCGATATCTAAGCTGCAGCGGCCCTGTCCAGTTTTTAATTCACTGGATTGATTAATGTTGTAGGTGCTTTGCACATTTTGGATACCCTTTAATAAATTGGCCTTGTCCAAGCTTATTGGAGCATTAGCGTAGCCAAGCACGATATCTTGTTCTTTTTCCAACAAATCCAGAAACAGGTCTTGCTCATCTTTGAGAATTACATTTAACTTGCCTTGGTCAAAAACATAGCTCCTATCAGAAGCACTGGTCTTAGTCTGGCCTTGGAAGACATTAACCACGGCATTGACTGCATCCGTTTGATACTGTTGTATTTTGAATGTAAATTTCATCAAATTACCCTTCTTTCAGTATTGGGGCTATAAGTATTAAATATCTGGTAAAAGTTTATGGATACGCTGTCTTCAGCCAAGGAATTATCCCTCTTTACAATATAGCTGGGCTTTTCTTTGGCAATGGCAGTGATTACGTCATCATTTACATCTTTATCGAAGCAGGCCATGATGTGTCCGTTAGCTACATCATATACTTCTTTACCTGCGATTTCTTTTTTCACAATCTTGCTGGACAAGGATGTTCCCAAATCTAGCATAACTTGGAACAGCAAATCTTCACTGCTGCGGTCTGCCTTTACATTATCTACGAAAAGGCTAATTTCCTTTTCCATATATTCCTTAGGAGTATAATAAATATCCTCCATATTACTGCTGTCAAGCTTCAGAACGCGGAAACCAATATCCAAATCCTGCGTGGTTAAGGGATTATCTTCTTTGATTTTTTTGCCAGCACGGCGAATACGTTCCTTGCCTATTTCGCAGATGTTTTTATATCCTGCCTTGAATGCCTCGCTCTTTTCGTCGCAAGCTTCTGGCAATTGCACCATAATAAACTTGCGATGACCGCCATCTTCAGCATTAAGCTGCATTACGGCATGAGCAGTTGTTGCAGAACCAGAGAAGAAGTCGAGAACCATTAATTCCCTAGAATCAAATAAAGTAATTAATAGTCTAAGGAACCCTATGTTTTTAGGAGCTGAAAATGGACTATCCTTAAGATTAAATAATTGCTTTAATTGTGTACCGGCTCCTGTCGTTGTAAGTTCCATACTATATTTTTGCTTTTTACCACTTACGATTGCTTCATATTCTCTATTTACTAATTGACTCTTAATTCTTATAGTGTCATTAAAGTTTTTTTCATAAATTTTATTTTCTGAGAACTCTAAAGCACCATCGATAAATAATTGTTTAAACTTAGTTTCTGTATACGTATTCTCAACTAGATGATCTTTATAAAAAGAATAATATTTAGTATAGCCATCTGCTAATAAACTTTCATCTACTTGAGAAATCAATTCTTTCTTTAACACTATATTTTGTTTCCTTTTACTATAGTATACTGAATAGTTCTTATCTGAATCTAGTCTAGTAACTTCTCTATTAAAACTGTTCTCTCCAACTAAAACTCTTTTACCACTATTATGCACATATCTGCCATTTTCATCCAAAATCATGTCACTAGCTTTTTTCGGTACGTTTTCAACAAAAAACGATTTCTCTTTATTCTTAGCAAAGATAAGGCAGTACTCTGAGCTTACTGATATGAAAGAAGAATTCTTTCTGCCTTTTGGATTATTCTCAACAGATAAC
>CAMFZA010000154.1 GCA_946002345.1 uncultured Phascolarctobacterium sp.
CTCATCCATTATATACAACATATTTTACTACTTCTTTGGTATTTTTCCTATCATTTTTTTCACTTTACTTTACATAAATTCACTTTTCCTGCTACAATAGAGAGTAAGAAAAAGAAAGAGGTATCATTATGATAAAAACTATCATTATGGCACTGCTGATTTTTGCCGGTATGGTGGCTTATGACTCGGCCACAAGTAAGCCCACACCTACCACACCTCCCACCAAGCAACAACAGCAGGAGCAGCAAAAAATAGATAAGCACGAAAAATCTGCGGCCATGGCCCTCTTTGTGAGCCAGCTCCCGGAACGCAAACCCTCGCCCTCCCCCATGCAAAAAAGTAACATCGCCTGTAAAAAGGATGAGCTAAGGACGAAATTTTGGAGCTTTATTTGAACACCACCTACTTTGGTGCCGGAGCCAATGGCATTAAGCAGGCCGCCAACAAATATTTTGGCAAAGCTCCTTCCGCCCTCAGCTTAGCCGAAGCCGCAGTAATTGCCGCTCTGCCCTATGCTCCCAGCGCTCTCAATCCCTTGGAAAATCCCCAGGATTGTAAAAAACGCCAGTTGCTAGTGCTGGCTGCCATGCATAAATATGGCATGATTAACCAGGCACAGCTTGCCGAAGCCAAGGCTGAACGGATTCGCTTGAGCAACGGCACCAGAATGTGAGCCAAGCCAGCTGCTTAAAAACTGCATAGGTTATATCCCATAATACTTTTTTGTGTTCATTGTTTTTTTTACTGTGATTTGATACAATAATATATATCCTTCTAAAGTGGAGAAGGTGTTTTAGGATTGTAATTATGAGGAAGGAAGGTTTATTCTTACATGGAAAACAAGGATGTGAAACAAACTGCCCAAGAGGCAATGGACGCTCAGCGTCAACAGGGAAGCAACAAGCAATTGTATTTTTGGATTGCTGCATTAATTATTGGCAGCATTTTAGGTATGCTGGGTAACGGCACTATTAACGAGATGTGTGACTTTGTTGCCACCATCTTTACCCGTTTGTTCCAATTTATTGCCGTACCTACCATTGCCTTAGCCGTTATTACTACACTGGCCAGCTTAGGTGCCGAAAAGAACACTGGCAAGATTTTTGTACGCACCATTACCTATACTTTGTTGACTACCTTTGCCGCTTCCTTTGTGGCATTGGCTCTGTATATTATGATTGCCCCCGGCAATCTGCCTAGCGATTTAATTGGCGCGGCTGCTGGTGCAACCAAGAAATATGCCAGCCTTTCTTATTATAACCATTTCTTGAATGTTGTACCTAACAATATGGTTAAACCCTTCTTAGAAGGTAACGTGCTGTCCGTGCTTTCTATTGCCGGCGCAGTGGGTATGGGTATTGCCTGTGCTCCTAAGAACGAAAACCGTGAAGTAGTGCTCAAGTTTGTCTTTGGTCTACAAGAGGTGCTCTTTACCATGATTCGTGGTCTTATGAAGGTGCTTCCCATTGGTATCGTTGCCTTTGCAGCTCAGCTGTCTGCTCAAATTGAAGCTGGCGTAATTGTGGGTGCTTTGGGTAAATATATGGCTGTGGTTATGGGCGGCAACTTTATCCAAATGTTCATCGTTCTGCCCTTGTTCTTGGTTGTAAGAGGCTTGAATCCTTTGGATGTCTTCCGCAAAATGTCTCCGGCTCTGGCAGTTGCTCTCTTTACCAAGAGCTCTGCTGCGACCTTGCCTGTAACCCTAGCCTCTGCAGAAATGAATCTGAAAGCACGCAAGGAGGTTACCCGCTTTGTGCTGCCTATTTGCACAACCATCAACATGAACGGCTGCGCAGCCTTCATTTTGGTAACTTCTCTCTTTGTCCTGCAAAATGGTGGCATTGAGTTGACCATGGGCACTATGCTGACCTGGGTTTGCATTTCTGTATTTGCCGCTGTTGGTAATGCTGGTGTACCTATGGGCTGCTATTTCCTGACCCTGTCCCTGGTATCCTCCATGGGGGCTCCTGTGGGTGTTATGGGTATTATCCTGCCGATTTACGCAGTAATCGATATGATTGAAACTGCAGAAAATGTTTGGTCTGACTCCACCGTTTGCGCTATGACTAACAACGATTTGAAGGATGACCTGGCTTAAAAAACTGTTGACTAGCAAAACAGCAATTCTCGCTATGAGGGTTGCTGTTTTTTACTTTTTAGAGCACGCCTCATCATGTGACAGGAATCCCTTGTAGCAGAAAAGAGCCTACCCAGAAACAGGGCAGGCTCTTTTGCTTTTTGGGCCGATTAAGTTATCTATGATACATGCCAACTCTAATTAGGAATATGAGAAAAACTTATTTAATCCTGTCAAAATTAGTGCAGATAAACTGTTTATACTTTTCACTACAATAAGGAATTATCTCTCCTGTATTACCATAACTTGCTTTATCCCTGAAAGATGTGTTCATAATTGGTATTCCCTCCCTGTTTACCATTGAGAGTGTGTTCTTTCAGTTCACTTGATAAGATTGTATTTTTTCAACCAAGGATTGACAAGCCCTTTATCATTTGCTAAGAGTGCATCTCCTAGCTTAGCCTTAGGAGCAGCTTTGCTAATAGTTGTAACACTAGATTCAATAGGACTTCCACCACTAGTAGCAAACGGCAGAATCGTTTTACCAGTAGTGTCTATGCTTCTTAAGAATTTTTCTACAACAAGAGGCTCCCTTTGATACCAAATGGGATAGCCAACTAAAATAGTATCATAATCCTTCATATTTACCTTAGCTACATTAATTTCAGGTAACGTGCCAGAATCCAGCTCCTGCCTAACTACCTTGACAGTAGCCTTATAGCCTTCCGGATATGGCTTCACTGGACGAATCTCAATAATATCGCCACCAACTTGCCTATGAATGCTTTGAGCCAGCTTACGAGTATTGCCGCCCCAAGAATAATAAGCTACTAGGATCCTTTTTCCATCCTTAGCCACATTGCCTATAGAATCTGTTGTAGCAGCGTCTACGGGTTTATTGGTAAAACTCATGCCCACTCTTCCTAAAACAAAGCTCTTATTGGTCATATAAAACACAGCACCGCCAATAAGCAGAGCTACAATTATATAGAATATTATTTTTTTCATAGCTTTCAACCCTTCCTATTTTCTATTAGCCTCGCCCCAAACGCACAGTTGATCTAATACCTGCATCAAAGATTGTCCACGTTCGCTAAGCATATACTCAACCTTAGGAGGAATTTGTGGATATTCCTTGCGTATAATCAATTCATCCGCTTCCAATTCCTTCAAGTTCATACTTAGAGTTTTATCGGAAATATTTTTAAGATATCTGCGCAACTCATTAAAACGTACTACTTTGAACTCCATTAAACAGTATAGTATTACCATTTTATGCTTGCCAGAGATTAACGATAGAGTGTAATTAAATCCTGTATCTTCAAAGTTTGCTTTTTCAATATAATTAATAATCATTTTACACTTTCCTTTAAGATAGTATATGTCGTAAATAACAGTACTTGTTTTTACTAACGTTGGTTGATATAATTATACTCAAGAACACATACTGTGTCAAGTAAAACGAAAGAAGGCAAAGCTATGAGAGTTAATCTAAAACAAACCGAAGGTATTTTCCCTATGCCTGTCTTAATGGTCGCAACCTACAATGAGGACGGCAGTGTTAATGTTATGAATGCAGCTTGGGGAACCATGCAAGACCGTGACAAAGTAGCTTTAGTATTGACTGAAACCCATAAAACCGTACATAATATTAAGGCACGTAGAGCTTTTACCATTAGTATCGCTGATGCAGACCACATTGTACAAGCCGATTATTTCGGTGTAGTTTCCGGCAACAAAGAACCTAACAAGTTTGCTAACAGCGGTCTGACTGCTGAAAAATCTACTTATGTAGATGCACCTGTCATCAGCGAGTTCCCGCTCTGCCTAGAATGTGAATTTATCGAATACCAAGCTGATGCTACCGGCTGCGGTGTTATTGGCAAAGTCGTAAACATCTCTGCTAACGAAAAAGTCTTACAAGATGGAAAAATTAATATGTCTTTGGTAAATGCTATTGCCTTTGACCCTTATACTCACGGCTACTACAAAATCGGCGAAAGAGTTGGTGAAGCTTTCCACGACGGTCTACAGCTCAAGAAATAGTCTTTTCTTCAGGCCATGACAAACTACTGCGGACTTTTTTATACAAAAAGAGCCTACCCAGACACAGGGCAGGCTCTTTTACTTTTTAGGCCGATTAAATTATTTATTGAATATTCTTAGTGATGGAACAGGCGCAAGCCGGTGAAGGCCATGGCAATGCCATACTTGTCGCAGGTTTCGATAACATTGTCATCGCGAATGGAACCGCCTGCTTGGGCAATATATTGCACACCGCTACGATGAGCACGTTCAATATTGTCACCAAAGGGGAAGAAAGCGTCGCTACCCAAAGCAACATCCTTCAGCTCAGCCAACCAAGCCTTCTTCTCGGCACGAGTCAGCGGCTCCGGCTTTTCGGTGAAGAAGTTTTCCCAAATGCCATCTGCCAAAACATCTTCGTAGTCATCGGAAATGTATACGTCGATGGTGTTGTCGCGGTCGGGACGACGAATGCTATCCTTAAAGGGCAGTGCCAGTACCTTCGGATTTTGGCGCAGCCACCAAATATCAGCCTTGTTACCAGCCAGTCGAGTGCAGTGTACACGGGATTGTTGGCCAGCGCCAATGCCGATGGCTTGGCCATCCTTTACATAGCACACGGAATTGGATTGGGTATATTTCAAAAAAATTTGCATATTCGGGAAAAAGAAATCGGGTGACTCGAGAAGTTAATTGTAATGAGTGTCC
>CAMFZA010000155.1 GCA_946002345.1 uncultured Phascolarctobacterium sp.
GAAAATACCCTTTAATTTGTCTTGATTTTCGATTAAATAGCTTATATCAGGAATTACTAAATCGATGCCCAGCATGTCGTCCTCAGGGTACATTAAGCCGGCATCGATTAAAATCATATCATCACCATACCGAAAGACGGTCATATTTTTACCGATTTCGCCCAGACCACCTAACGGAATGATTTGTACTTTATTTTGAAATTTTCCCAAAAAAAATACACCTCCAATTTTTTGTTTTGCATTATATCCGTACAAATGTAAAATAGTTTTATTTTTAGGGTACTCTGTGTCCGCACACATACTCTCCACTATATTATACACTAAGAATCACTTTCTGACAAATATGCTGCTTACATTTTTGTAGCAAAATGGTGACAAAGTAAGGGGAAAATATAAAGTTAATTGTTTTGGTCCCCACCTTCAACTTTAGCTTGTTGAAAATTACTTTTATTGCTATAATAGAAGACGCAAAATTTATTTTACGAATTAAAACGAGGAGTGACTACTATGACTACTGCATTGACTGGTCGCAACGTGGGCAAAACCTGCCGCGTGCACTATAAAGGAACCTTTAACGATGGCAAGCAATTTGATTCTTCCTATGACCGTGGCGAGCCCCTGGAGTTTGTTTGTGGCGCTGGCCAAATGATCAAGGGCTTTGATGCCGCTGTTGCTGATATGGAGCTGGGCGCCGAGGTAGATATCCACCTGCTGCCTGCAGAAGCCTATGGCGAAGCCAATCCTGAGGCTATATTTACCATGCCCATCGCCCAACTGCCGGGCTCCGAGGGCCTAAGTGTAGGTCAACGAGTATATTTGCGTGATAATTATGGTCGCCCGGTGCCGGTTTTAGTCACCGCTAAGGATGAAACCAATATTACCTTTGATGCTAACCATGAAATGGCTGGCAAGGAATTAAACTTCCACATCAAATTAGTAGAAGTAAAATAAGCTCTATTCCTGTATCAATCCCAACTAGGCCAAATATCCTACCTGAACGAAAATGACTACGAACCAAGGATGTGCCCCATGGAGACAAAGCCTCGCCGGCAAGCCACAACTACAGAGCGCTACCACCTTGTGGATGCACTGCGCGGCTTGTGCATTAGCGGTGTAGTGCTTTATCACTTGCTTTATGATATTTATCATGTCTACGGTCGCAATCCCCAGTGGGCCCAGCAGCTTTATTGCCGCATCTGGCAGGAGGGCACCTGCTTTCTGTTCATCGCCATGGCGGGCTTCGTCTGGCGTCTGGGAAGCAAGTCCAGCCTGCGCCGCGGGCTGGAGCTCAACCTTTTGGGTTTGGCGATTACCTTGGTCACCATCCTTTTCATCCCCTCGGAAACAATCTGGTTTGGCATTTTAAACTTCATGGGCTGTGCCACGCTGCTTATGGGTGCCAGCCATCCCTGGGCGCAAAAATCGTCCCCAGGCTGGGGCATGCTGGCAGGCCTGCTCCTGTTTTTAACCTGCCGGGAGCTGGATGCGGGACTGTGGGGGCTGCCGGGGCTGTTTATGCTGACGCTGCCAGAGTCCTGGTACAGCACCAATCTTTTGACACCTCTGGGGTTGCCGCCTGCCCATTTCCAATCCAGCGATTATTTCCCCCTGCTGCCCTGGCTGGGAGCCTACTTTTTTGGCTATTATTTATATGCTTTTTTGCAAGCAAGGGACTGCTTGGGTGGCATTTTGCACTGGCGCATGCCTCTGTTTTCCCGTTTAGGCTTGCGTAGCTTAGAGATTTATCTTTTACACCAGCCAGTGTGCTTCGGCTTGGTAACTTTATTTTTAGGCTAAAAAACAGCAAGAGTTGGCTTGAAGACTGCTCTTGCTGTTTTTGGTAATAAGGACCTATTTCTTAGATGGGTGGATATTTATGGATGCAATTGTAGAAAGATTACGGGTGCTTAGTGACTCAGGTTACCGTGATTTTCAGGCTAAGCTGCTGCCTACAGTGGCGAAAAGTACTATTATTGGCGTGCGGACACCTGCCATGCGTGCTTTAGCCAAGGAACTGCGTGGTAGTGAGCTGGCAGCAGTCTTTTTGCAGGAGCTACCCCATAAATATTTTGACGAAAACCAGCTACATGCTTTTCTTATCAATGATTTGAAGGATTACGACCAGTGCGTGCGGGAGTTGGAGCGCTTCCTGCCTTACGTAGATAATTGGGCTACCTGCGACCAGCTTAGTCCTAAGGTGCTTAAAAAGCAACCAGAGCAAACATTGGAGACTATCAAGGGATGGATGGCCAGCTCCCATGCCTATACCATCCGCTTTGGCATGGAAATGCTGATGAGCTTTTATTTAGACGCGTGGTTCAAGCCAGAATTTTTAGCTTGGGTAGCGGCAGATAGAAACGAAGAATATTATGTAAAGATGATGGTAGCATGGTTCTTTGCTACAGCCTTGGCTAAGCAATACACAGCAACCATTCCCTATTTTGAGCAGCGTTTGTTGCCTGAATGGAGTCACAAATAAGCTATTCAAAATGCCTGCGATAGTTATGGCATTAGCCGTGTGCAATTGGACTTTTTGCGCTCATTTATATAAGCATAAAAACCCCCACGAGAACCGTATTTTGAGTTCTCGTGGGGGTTTTTATTTTACCATAATTGCCCGGGCAATTTTTGCTTTTGCTTGGGTGGGAACTGGGCATCAAAGGCTATAGCCTCTACTTCGTCCACAAAATATCCTGCAGGGTCGTGATAAACACCTCTGACCTTGTCCAAAAAGCCAGGTTCCAACTCTTTGACGATAAAATAATCAGCCTCAGGGTCATCTGCATAGCGAATTCCCACACTCTTGCCCGTTACGAAGCCAGCCTTGCCATAAAAATCAATGTTGCCTTCCGTGCACAAGGCACCAGCACCCATTTGACGTGCCAGCTCCATGGAATATTTCAGCAGCATTAGTCCATAGCCCTGCCGCTTGTACTCCGGTGCTATCCCAATGGGTCCAAAGGTCATAACCGGGAGCTTTGTGCCATCCTCTAAAGTGACAGCACTACGCATGTACATCACTTGACCGATAAGCTGGCCCTCCAGCTCCATAACTAGATTGAGCTCCAGTACAAATGCTGGGTCTTGACGCAGCTGGTGCAGCACGTAATGCTCTAGGCAGCCGGGACGATAAACATTCCAAAAGGCCTCCCGCACGAGGTTTTCCACAGCTGTACGTTCCTCTGCACGCTCGGGGCGAATAGTGATTTCTTGGTTGGTTTGGGGATTTTTTGTTGTAAATACTAAATTAGACATTGTTGTACCTCCGAAATTCTTGCTTACAAATTGATTCATTACTTGACCACAAGAAGCCGAGAGGCTTGCTCGACACGCAGCACAACCTCCCGGTTACGCTACAATATCCAGTACATTAGTTTGTTTCAAAAAGCATTCTCCTTAAAAATAAATTTGCAAAGGCTGACAAAACTAGAGTGATTGCCACCCTCGCTTACAAAAGCAATAGCACCAACAACTTCTGCTGATGCCTGAGCGGAACTTAAAAAATCAAGACCAGTGTGCCCGCTGTAATCAATAGGCCACCGATAATGGTTTTCGTGGTAATGACTTCGCCCAGAATGAAAAAGGCCATGATCATGGTAATAACCACGCTGAACTTGTCCACAGGCACAACCTTGCTGGCTTCGCCAATTTGCAGGGCGTAAAAATAGCACAACCAGGACAGACCTGTAGCCAAGCCGCTGAGCACTAAAAAGGTCCAGCTTTTGGTGCTGATATCCACGATTTGCTGATGCTTACCGGTAGCAAATACAATGAGCCAAGCCATGACCAGTACTATCACCGTACGGATGGCGGTAGCCAAATTAGAATTGACATTTTCAATACCAATCTTAGCAAAAATTGAAGTCAGAGCAGCAAAAACTGCAGATAAAAGTGCAAAAACAACCCACATAATTCTTTTCTCCTTCCTAATTTACAAGCTATATTTTAGACCACAGACTGATCCATCTAAAAACACCATTATCCAAACAACCCCTGTAAGTTTGTCCAGATACCTGGAAATTTCTTATCTCACGCCTTTTCAATGTTCAATTCTGTACTTTAGTCATCAATGCTATAGACTCGACGTGTGCACTTTGACTGAACATATCCACCGGCTGCACCATCATGGTTTTGTAGCCGTGCTCTTCGAGATAATGCAAATCACGAGCTAAGGAGGCCGGATTGCAGGACACATAGACAATGCGTCGTGGCGCAACACCGGCAATGGCCGCCAGCACTCGCTCCTCACAGCCAGCCCGGGGCGGGTCCACCAGCACCACATCCGCCAGCACACTGCTTTCCAAAAGCTTGGGCAGTTCTACGGCCGCATCGCCCAAAATGAACTCCGCATTGGCGCATTTATTCTCCTCCGCGTTCTTTTTGGCATTGTCAATGGCCGGGGCTACGATTTCGATGCCGTACACCTTTTTCGCGTGGCGTGCCAGATACAGGGAAATAGTGCCCGTACCGCAGTACACATCCACCACTGTTTCATCTCCAGATAAAGCGGCAAATTCCAAGGCCTTGTTATAAAGCTTTTCAGCCTGCTCGCTGTTCACTTGGAAGAAGGCTTGGGGAGAAATATTGAAGTTCAAGCTGCCCAAGCTATCCTTGATGCTCTCCTTACCCCAAAGCAGCCTTGTCTTGCTGCCCATTACCACATTGGTCTGCTTTTTATTGATGTTTTGCACCACGCTCACCAGACCGGGCACATATTGCTGCAGCCATTTGACCAGTGTTGCCCGGTGGGGCAAATCGTAGCCTGCAGTGATGATCACGGCCATTACCTCACCGCTGTGCACACCT
>CAMFZA010000156.1 GCA_946002345.1 uncultured Phascolarctobacterium sp.
CTACAGGAAATTTAGGCACCTCTTTAAGGTAATAAGGTGTGCCTAACATGCCGCAGGCAGGACCCGGCAAACCATCCTGCACGTAGTCAAAGCCTAGTTGAGCCACAAAGCGACAGGCACGCAACATGCGCAGGGCGTCCTCTTGATAACGCGTAGCAGCTTTGCCCACCGGACGAATCAAGCCCTTTGCCAAGTCTGCTTTACCACCATGATAATCAAAAATCTGTCCATGCATATCCAGGGCCATAGCATTGATGGTAAAATCTCTACGGCCCAAATCCTCCTCTAGCTTATCACAAAACCATGTATTAGCCGGTCTATGGGCATCACTATCGTCATAGCTTTCGCCACGAAAGGTTGTAACCTCTGTAGCACACCCCTCCAGCACGATTACGACGCAGCCAAAATTATGCCCCAGCTGGTCCACTGTATGCCAGCCCTTAGCCTGGCACAGCTTCAGCACCTGCTTCGGTCGGGCATTGGTAGTAATATCGTAATCGCCAGGCTGACGCCCCAAGAGCAAATCACGTACCGCACCACCCACAACATAAGCTTCAAAGCCGGCATGATTTAAAGCCTGCAATATGCATTTTGTATAGACTGGCAGCTGTGCCACTAAGTGAGCCTTATCCATGTTTTCACCAAAATTAATCAAAGTCTATACCATCATCCTTGAGCTGATATTCCACATTAATACCAAAGTATTCCCAAAGAATTTCCTTTAACTCAGTTCCTGTGCGAATTCGGTAGCGGTATTTTACCCGCCCGCCCAAATAAAACTTGAGGAAATTGCCACGAATGGTAATATTGCAATCCTCCCTAAAAATGGAGAGGGTTTTATTTTTTATGAAGGGAGAATCTGGATGGGCATCACACCAAAAGCTCACAGCAATAAAATCCTTATCTATCATGGGGTCCTCTGTGAAGCCATAAAGACGCTTCCAAGGCTTGCCCCTTTCCTTTTGCCATAACAGCCAGCCAAATAAAGCATCCTTGCTCAGCTTGTACTGACTAATACCATCACTTTGAATCAGTCCTTCGGTCATTTCCAAGGGTACACGAGGACTTTCACTATTTACTCCCACATCGGTCAAGTATTTCTTGCCGTTCAGTGCCACGCACATTACCCGGTGGCGACGAATTTGGTAAACCTCCAGCTTATCAGTATAACGAGCCGCATAGCTGGTCACATCAAAGCCCAAGCTCTCCAAAAGCCAATTATACAAGCCATTAAGTTCGAAGCAAATTCCTCCGCGATTATGCAGAACAAGCTTCTTAAAAATCTCCGACCGTTTTAAAGAGGTAATGCGACCATTTAAACAATCAAAATTATCGTAGGGGATAAATTTTAAATGAGCATCCTGCAATGCTTTAAGCGTTTCTAAATCAGCCGCAGGCTCCAAATCAGCAAGCTGCAGCTTGTGTAAATATTGCTGGATTTGCTCTTCCGTCATAGGTTTCCCATTTATTGAAGGGTTCAAATCTACTCATCTCCGCATTTCATCTATCAACTTAATAATACTATTATTTTATCATGAATTCCTAAAATAATAAATAGCTTTACTGCTCCGTGATCTCTAAGCAGCTTATAATTTTTTCCTAAATATCCTCATGAAATTTTGTCTAAGCATTTGAAATATTAAAGAAATAGGTGTATAGTTATAAGAAAGATATGGGGTTCAAAATAAAGGGAGTCTTTTACGACCCTCAAGGTGGAGGTGTAGCTATGGCCTTATTATCTTTAGTGTTTCTCTTAATCGCCATTTTCTTAGGCTTTTTCCGCAAAATGAATACGGGACTTGTGTGCATTGCCTTTGCGCGGGTTTTAGGGGGCTTGGCTGGTGTGCAGGATGAAGGTATTAACGGGGGCTTCAATTCCTCCCTATTCATCATGCTTTTAGGCGTAACCTACCTGTTCAGCCTGGCTCAAATCAACGGCTGTCTTGATTTACTGGCGAAAAAGGTTGTCTCCTTAGCGGGCAAGCGTGTTTATCTTGTGCCCATTATTATTTATGTATTTTCTACAATCCTGTCGGCCATTGGTCCCGGCACCGTGCCTACCATGGCCATCATGATGGTTTTTTCCATGGCTTTAGCAGCAGAAATGGGTATTCATCCCGCCATGCTATCTGCGTTGACAGTTTTAGGCGCCAGTGGTGGCGGTGTTTCTCCCTTAGCGGCCACAGGCATCATCGGCATCAACCTGTGCGCTGAATTTGGTTTGACTGGTATTGAAACTCAATTTTTGCTGAATGGCGTTTTGTCTTCCACTGTTTACGCCATTGTGGTTTACACCCTCTTAGGTGGTTACAAGCTACGCATGGACGAAAGCATTGTCCATGAAAAAACGCCTCCCTTCAACGGGAAACAAAAAATTACCCTGGCCGGTATTGTTGCCATGGTGATTTTGGTCATGATCTTTAAGATTAATGTTGGTCTAGTCAGCTTCGCGGTGGCGGCTGTGCTGTCCTTCCTAAAGGTTTCCGATGAAGGCGAGGCTTTAAAGCGCATTCCTTGGGGCACCCTGCTCCTGATTACCGGCGTAGGTGTATTAATGCAGCTGATTATCGGTCAGGGCGGCATCAAAATGCTCAGTGCTGCTCTCGTATCCGTAATGAACGAAAGCACAGCTGTGTCCATCATGGGCATTTGTTCCGGTCTTTTAAGCTGGTTTAGCTCCACCAGCGGTGTGGTTATGCCCACACTGATTCCCACCATCCCCCATATTGTAGCCCAAATGGGTGGCGCTGTGAGTGAGCTGGAGTTGGCCACAGCCATTACCATGATCAGTAATACAGCGGGCATCAGTCCTCTTTCCACAGGTGGTGCCCTAGCTCTAGCGGCTTATTCCTCCGCTGCTGGTGCCAACTATGAGGAACAACATAGTCTCTTTGTAAAAATGTTCATGATCAGTGCCTTTGGTGTGCTGGTTTTGAGTATCTTCGCTTACTTTGGACTGTATCACTGGTTACTGTAAGTACAACCACAAAAAATATACTGTAGATGACAAAAGGCTCCGAGCTTAGTCGGAGCCTTTTTTATGCAATGAACTGCAAGCTTACATGCACTCTTTGATAGCCTTTGCCATACGCTCGATACCCTCCACAATGCGGTCATCCGGCATATTGGAGAAGTTGATACGCATGCTGCGGTCGGTCTTTTGATTAGGATAGAAGGCATCACCAATAACACCAGCAACCTTCATTTCGATGCATTTGGTAAATACCTTGCGAGCGCTTACACCCTCGGGGAAGGTGAGCCACAGGAACAGGCCGCCCTCAGGATGAGTCCACTCGGTACCAGCAGGGAATTTTTCTTCCATGGCCTTAAGGATTACGTCACGACGATGCTTGTAGAGAGCAACGATTTCCTTAACGTGCTCGTCCAGATCATAGGTTTCCATGTAAGCATCAGCAACACCTTGGTCAAAGTTGGAGGTGTGCAGGTCTGCGCTTTGTTTAATCTTCACAAATTGGGTCAGCAGCTCATGCTCGGCAGCAACCCAGCCAAGACGCAGGCCCGGGCAGAAGATTTTGGAGAAGGTACCCAGGAACATAACCAAGCCTTTAGTGTCCAAGGACTTCAAGGAAGGCAGAATTTCACCCTCATAACGCAGCTCGCCATAGGGGTTATCCTCCAAAACAGGCAGGTTGTGCTTATTAACAACTTCCATAAATGCTTTGCGGCGTTCCATGGACCAAGTACGGCCAGTGGGGTTTTGGAAGTCAGGAATTACATAAATAAACTTGCAGTTGGGAGTGGTTGCTAAAATTTTATCCAGCTCTTCAGGAATCAGGCCACCGTTATCAGTAGGAACCTCTACAAATTTAGGTTGATATGCATTAAATGCATTCAAGGCGCCCAAATAGGACGGGCTTTCGCAGAGCACAACATCGCCGGGGTCCAGGAACAGCTTGCCAGCGAAGTCCAGGCATTGTTGGGAACCAGTGGTGATCAAAATGTCATCAGGGTCAACTACGGTATGATATTTATCAGCCATGCGCTTAGCGATTTTAGCGCGCAGGGAGGGACGACCTTCGGTGGTTGCATATTGCAGCAGCTGACGGCCTTCCTTCAACACCAGGTCATGAGAAACCTTGGCAATTTCTTCAACAGGGAACAGTTCCGGTGCGGGAAGACCGCCGGCAAAGGAGATAATGTCCGGTTTTGCGGTTAATTTTAAGAGTTCACGGATTTCGGAGGCTTGCATGCCTTCCATACGTTTTGCAAAATTCATTTTTACACCCTCATTTCATATGGTTGCATTTTTATTTTTAATATAGATTATATTGTAACACTGCCCACAAAAATGCACAAGCAAAAAGTGGATTAAAATCCCTTCTTGCTTGTGCGTTGTTACATTATTTACATTTAAAAAATTATTTCAGCAAACCTTTTTCTTCTAGATACACTGCCAAAAGCTGTGCTACCTTGTTCACCAGCTTCAGGCAATTCTTCAAATGGTCTCTGGTATTGAATTCATAAGGCATCAAATCGCCGCAGGCACAGCTGCCAAAGGCCTCCTTAAAGCGTTCATGGAACTCCAATGTCAAGGGATAGATTTCAGCCAAGGGCTTTTCGCTAGGGTGATTGCGACCAGCCAAGGTGCTGATAACCATGGTGCAGCCCGCCATAGCACCTCACAAATCCCGAGCATGGCCAATACCGCCGCCAAAGCCGCTGCACAGACGAAAAGCATTATCGTCAATCTCCACC
>CAMFZA010000157.1 GCA_946002345.1 uncultured Phascolarctobacterium sp.
CATCCGGAGGGTTCATCGTGGCCAACACTAAATGCCCCGTTTCCGCTGCCGACATAGCAATGGCCTTGCTTTCACTATCCCGCAGCTCTCCTACCAAAATTACATCCGGGTCCTCTCTTAGGGCCGCTCGCAAGCCCTTAGCAAAGCTCATCGTATCTCGTCCTATATCCCGCTGGTGAATCAAGGATTTGCCGGCGGGATATTCATATTCTATGGGGTCCTCCAGAGTAATAATATGCACAGCCTTGGTTTCATTGATGCGCTGTACCCAGGCGGCAGCATAACCAACTCCCTAAGCTGGGAGGCGGTGACAGGCGTTGTAGCAAGGGGTAGCAAGCGTCCCGCCAATCGCGCCATGGGCACGCCGTCCACAGTTAGATGTAAATCGGAAGCACCCCTGCGCCGGGCCTCCTGAATCAAGCTAATGCACATTTTTTACCTCCTGTACCAATCTAGTAGCTACAATCCCCACACGCCAAAGCTCCTTCACTGTTGTCTGACCGGCTAAGACCTTGTCCACAGCATCAGCATAAAGGCTGTGCCATCCCAGCGTAGCGCCATGGCTTAGCAAGGCCACCTTGCTGGCGCCAGCACTAATTAAATCACCCATAGCTTCATCCACGGGCAAGAGCTCCTGCACTGCCAGGCGCCCACTATAGCCAGTGCCGCGACAGTACGCACAGCCCTGCCCACATCGCAGCAGGGATGGTGCTGCAGGAGCCAAGTAACCCAGCTCCTGCAATGTCGGTGCATAGCTGGCAGCGCAGTGCCCACAAACTCGGCGCACCAAGCGCTGTGCCATCACTCCGCGCAGGGCCGCTGCCACCAGATAGGGCTCCACGCCCATGTCCAAAAGCCGAGCCACAGCCCCCACCGCACTATTAGTATGCAAGGTGCTAAGCACCAAGTGTCCTGTCAGCGCCGCCTGCACAGCCATAGCCGCTGTTTCCCGATCACGAATCTCGCCCACCATGATGATATCCGGGTCTTGGCGCACTAGGGAACGCAAGCCCGTGGCAAAATCCAAGCCTGCCTTCCGATTCACCGCCACCTGGTTAATCCCCTCCAGCTTATATTCCACTGGGTCTTCCACGGTGACCAAATTTAAGCCCTCCTGCTTCAGCTCCTGCAGAGTAGCGTACAGGCTGGTGGTTTTGCCGCTGCCGGTGGGGCCCGTAAGAAGAATTAACCCCTGAGCCCCTCCATTCATTTTCCGATAGCAGCTTAAATTGGCGCTGCTCATTCCCAAGTCCTCCAGACGACGCACTCCCTGTTCCCGGTCCAAAATACGCACCACCACCTTCTCGCCAAAAATCGTCGGCAAGGTGGATAGTCGCAAATCAATAACACGCCCTGCCACCTCCAACTGCCAACGCCCATCCTGTGGTAAGCGCTTTTCAGCAATATCCATCCCGCTGAGCACCTTCAGCTGACTTACCAATGTGGTATAACTGTTCCAGGATAAGCGGCACAGCTCCTGCAAAATGCCGTCAATGCGCATGCGCACACGCACCTCACTCCCCAAGGGCTCCACATGTACATCACTGGCCCCACTATTGATTGCTTCCTGCAGCAGCTGCTGTGCCAGCTTGCCATTATGCATCAACTCCATAAAGTGTTCATCTCCATCCTTGGTGCCAAGCAGCTTGAGCTTAGCTGCCTGCTTACCTAAGCTTTGAGCATTGCCCCAAACAAGCCTTGCTTAATCCCTATTCTAGCACATAATTTTCAGAATTCAAGTCTTTATTATTATTTTTCTGATATTTCACAATTAGGTATTGTATTTAGACTATTGCTGCGATATAATCTAACCGATGCATCAAATTATCCCAAAGGAGTCTGTTGTGATGATGAAGGTAAATCATATCCTAATCTGTACTTGTATGTGTAGTCTCTTTCTATATCTGCCCCTAGCCCAGGCCCAAGTCCTAGAGCGAAATCCTTTTTTAGCACCAGCGCCTTTGGCCAACGGTTCCTCGCCTGCCCCTGCCTATAGCGCTCCGGCCACCCTGCCGGTGCCCCTCATGCAATGGTGGTATCCCCTAAGCTCTGCCCCGGCAGAAGAGCTGGCTAACGCCGTAAAAGAGCTCTTCAGCTGTAAAATTGGGGTGGAAAAAGGCTCTAATAGCCTCATTCTTTTGGGGCCGGAGTCCGAGCACCAACGCTTAGCCACCCTGCTCAAGGAGCTGGATAAGGCCACAAAGCAGGTCACCCTGGAAGCCAAAATCATTGCTCTTAGTAAGGAGAATAACAAAAGCCTGGGCGTCAACTGGAGCTGGGATACTATTCCCCAACGGGAAATAAGCACGGAGGAGGATGCTGAAAGCAGTGATAGCAGCACCGACACCTACGGCGGTAATTTCAAATTTTGGCGGGGCTACGCCTTCCGCTTCAATGCCACCCTTAATGCCCTCATCAGCCAAGGCAAGGCCAAGGTGCTGGCCAAGCCCCATATTATTACCATTCCCGGTCGACAAGCCAGCATTTTCATAGGCGACCACATTCCGGTCCAAACGGAAAAGCATGACAGCGGTGGTTATTATACTGCCACGGAATATCTGGATGCCGGCATCAAGCTGGAATATGAGCCCCTGCTTAGTCAGGATGGCAAAATGGTAACGGCTAGGGTGCACACGGAGGTCAGCACGCCAGTGCTCATCAGCGAGCTCAAGAATTATCGTATTACCAGTCGCATGGCAGACACCAATGTACGCATGTATTCTGGCCAAACCCTGGTTATTGGCGGTCTGATTTCCGAGGAAGAACAAAACACCCTACAAAAAATTCCTTTTTTGGGAGATTTGCCTCTGTTAGGTAAGCTTTTTAGTAACCACACCAAAAAGCGCAGCAAGGTGGAGGTAATGCTCCTGCTCACGCCCCACATTACGGACCCGGGAACCTCTCCTGCCATCTTCCAAGCTCCTGTGGAGCCATGAGGATAGGCTTCTGCAATAACGGCTTGCACACAGGAAAAATATAAAAAAGGACTCTAGAGGGTTTGCATCAGTAAATCTCTAAAGTCCTTTTTTATGAATGCTTTGCTCTCACGATAATCCTTTTCCGGCTGATTTTCACTTCACAAGCTTTGGCCAGCAAGTATTTGATTTATTACTTGAAAAAATCCGCAAATGTATGATAGAATAATGCTCAGACTAGATAAGCACCAGAGAAGAAGGTTTTTCATGAAAAGGTCATTTACCATTAGTTACAATAAAAAAGTCAAGATAACCGTATTAGTTATCTTGGCTTTGTTTGCTTTATCCGGATTTGTATCCTATAAAATTAGAAGCCTAGAGGAAGAAGCCGCTTGGTATGCTTTGAATCGTAGTGCCACTCGCATTAATGATGAATTAAGCAGGCGTATAGATATTGATCGAGAGGTATTGTTAACCTTTGCCAATATCATTTCCAAGCAGGATAATATCGATAGCCCCTTAACTCAGGAAATCATTGATGATTTCAGCGCAAATACACTAATGGAGCATATCGCCTTGTTACTACCAGGGGATAAGGTTTTATGGCCCCATCAGGCTCCTATCAATGCCAAGGGTATCTTGTCCTTTGAAGAAGAAGCAAAGCATGGTATGCATATTACCGATAGATTGGTTGACCTTAGGGATAGAAACAATTTTATTCTAAGAAATTTTGTCCCTGTGCAAAAAAACGGCAAAACTGTGGCTATGCTTTACGGCGTAATCAATCTGCGCACCCTGCCAGCGTTTATGAACCAGAATATTTACCAGGGACAGGCCGTGTATTTCATCATTGATGGAGATAACGGTGATTTTATTTTAAATACCCATAGGTCAAAGCTGGGCAATATGTGGGATGTGGCGGAGCGTGAAATCAAAAGCGGTGATAGCAACGAAGTAATGCGTGCAAAACTAGCTGAGGGACAGTCAGGCTATAATATTATTAAATCAGTCATCAGTGGCCAATTTGGCTGCTTCTACTACAAGCCCTCAACCATCAATAACTGGCGCGTCGCTATCCTTGTGCCTGAAAAAATAGCCCTATCCCGTGTATACCAAACCAACAAGCTGCTTTTGTTCTTTTTGATTGCTGAATTCATCATGCTAGTCGGTTATTTCATCTGGCTACAGCGAACCTCCCGTAAGGAGCTGCAAATTCAGCAGCGCTTAGCTGACAGAGATCTGCTTACCGGTTGCCTCAACCGTAATTGTTTTGAAAAGCTTCTTGCTCAGGACACGGACTTGAACAAAAAACACATTAGCTGCATTTATATGGATGTCAACGGCCTTCATGAGCTCAACAATACTCAAGGACACGCAGCTGGTGATAAGATGCTGCAGGTAGTTGCTAAGGAATTGCAGAAAGTGTTTGGTGAAAATGATGTCTATCGTATTGGTGGCGATGAGTTCGTTGTCATAATCATCGACAAAGAAGACAAGGACGTTGAGCAGTTACTGACGGAAGCTATTGCGGCAATCAAAGCCCAGAACTACTTTGTTTCCACCGGTCATTGCCATAGCCACGGTGAGATTAGCATTGATGAGCTTTTGAAAATGGCCGAAAAAAGAATGTACGATGATAAACGTGATTTTTATTCCCGCGCTGGCAATGACAGACGGGCTAGGTCATAAATAAACATTAGCAAAACGCCCCAGCGCAGCGAAAGATGTGACTTCAGCTTGCACTTATCATGCTTGCAGTAATTC
>CAMFZA010000158.1 GCA_946002345.1 uncultured Phascolarctobacterium sp.
CCATACCACCCTGTGCAGGTGCTTTAGGAGCAGCCGGAGCACCGGAACGACCAGCAAAATCACCCTTACGCTCGATAAACTCGAAGCGGTCTGCGATAACCTCAGTTACCCAGTGCTTGTTGCCGTCTTTTCCGTCATAGCTACGGATTTGCAGGCGCCCTTCTACCAGCGCGCGCTGCCCTTTGGTGAGACTGTTTCCGCATGTTTCAGCCTGTTTACCCCAAATAACTACAGGGATAAAGTCAGCTTCTCTTTGGCCTTCTTGATTGGCAAAAGGTCTGTCTACTGCTAGAGTAAACTGGCACACAACTTTTCCGGTATTAGTGTAGCGCACTTCCGGATCCTTAGTTAATCTGCCCAATAAAATAATCCTATTCATCGATTATTCACCTTTACTGATAATCATATGGCGCAGTACTTCATCGGTAATTCTCATAACACGATCAAGTTCTTTAATGCAAGCGGGTTCAGCTTTGAAGGTTACGAGAACATAGAGGCCTTCATACAGGTCTTGGATCTCATAAGCAAGGCGTTTTTTGCCCCAACGATCGGTTTTTTCTACAGTACCACCGTTATTGTTGATCAGGTTTTCAAATTTAGCAACAACTGCTTCAAATGCTTCCTCTTCAACCGGTTTAACGATGTACATGACTTCGTATGCTTTCACGAAATCACCTCCTCCTTTGGACTTTGGCTCCCTTTTCTCTGGGAGCAGAAGAAGTATATAAGTATATATACAAGCTTAATGATTATACCACGGCTTATCCATTAATGCAAGCCTTTTTAGCCCTTCAAGGACCAACAAATGCAAAAAATCGTTAAATTTTTTACAAACCTCTAATCTTTTGCCGCAGTGGCAGCACACTAGCAGGACTCACACTCAATTCATCCATCCCCATAGCCACAAATTTTTCTGTTAACTCTAGGTCCGCACCCAGCTCGCCACAAATACCACACCAAATACCCGAGCGATCAGCACCCTCAACTGTCATTTCTATTAAGCGTAGAATAGCAGGATGGTGAGCATCAAAGAAGCTTTCCAAATGTTGGTTTTGGCGGTCAATGGCCAAGGTATATTGGCTTAAATCATTGGTACCAATGCTAAAGAAATCCACCTCTTGGGCCAGGACCTCACTGAGCAGGGCAGCAGCAGGGGTTTCAATCATAATCCCCACTTCCATTTCCTTATCAAAGGGAATGTGCTCTGTTGCCAGCTCCTGCTGAACCTCCTGAAGAATGGCTTTAGCTTTACGTACCTCATTTAGAGAAATAATCATGGGGAACATCACTGCCACCTTACCATAGGCAGAGGCGCGACAAATCGCCCGCAGCTGCGTGCGGAAAATATCCTGATGCTCTAGGCAGATGCCAATAGCTATGTAGCCCAAGGCCGGGTTTTCCTCTTGGGGCAGATTAAAATAGGCAGCCTGCTTATCGGCACCAATATCCAAGGTACGGATAATTACCCGCTTACCTGCCATGGTTTCAGCAGCCAGCTTATATTTGGCAAATTGATATTCCTCCGTAGGATAGTCTTCATTTTCCAAATAAATAAATTCGCTACGGAATAAGCCAATGCCCTCGGCATCATTGGCCAACACTGCTGCCAAGTCACCCGTATTGCCAATATTAGCATATACATGGACCTTCTTACCGCTGCTGGTTACACTTTCCTTGCCCTTAAGCTCATCCAGAAGCTTTTTATGCTGCACATCCTGCTCCAGCTTAGCCTGGAGCAAGGTCAAGGTAGCCTCATCCGGATCCACGAAAACCTCACCCGTATAGCCATCTACGGCAATCAGCTTTCCGTCATGCTCCATTCCTATGGATACACCGGTGCAAACAACAGCGGGAATCCCCATGGTCCTTGCCAAAATCGCAGTGTGGGAGTTAACGCTCCCTCCTGCAGTTACAAAGCCCTGTACCTTGGACTTATCCAGCTGTACGGTTTCGCTAGGTACTAAATCATCAGCAACAAGCACAAATTTTTCTGAAGCAGACTCCATAGCATCGCTGCCAAAGCCCAAGCAAGCTAGAACCTTGCGAGAAATATCCTTTACATCCGCTGCTCTGGCCTGCATATACTCATCCTCCATAGAGGAAAAGATTTCTGCAAAATTCTCCGCTGTAGCCTGCACAGCATATTCTGCATTAACCTCCTGAGTACGAATAATACCTTCGATGGATTCAATATAATCCAAATCCTCCAGCATCATTTGATGGATTTCAAAAATGGCAGCATTATCCCTGCCCACATCCACCACAGCCTTTTCGTATAGCTGAGCCAGCTGCTCTATGGCCTTGCCCCGTGCAGCCTGAAAACGAGCTACCTCGCCCTCAATATCGGTGATGGCATGACGCTCCACCGCGGTCTCCTGACGCTTGAACACGGCCAAGGGCCCAATGGTAACACCACCGCCTACGCCTTTACCCTTTAATACCAGCATTGCTCTGCTCCTTTTTACAGGTTAGCCTTAAAGAAGGCTGCTAAAGCACTTGCTGCAGCTGCCTCGTCAGCGCCCTCACAGGTTACTTCAATCTCTTCACCCTTTTTTACGCCCAAAGCCATCACACCAAAAATACGCTTTAAATCACCCTTTTTCGCACCCTTGCTAATAGTAAGCTTGGAGGTAAATTTACCTGCCTCCTTTACCAATAGTCCAGCAGGACGAGCATGAATACCGGCGGGGTCAGTGATAACATAAGTAAATTTTTCCATGATGATTACTCCTTTTTTTATTTTGAATACGCTTGTTTATCTCTAAGCTTATTTTAAACTATAAGCTACTCTTCTACAACCTCTTTCTTTAAGAAGCCCAACAGCAATGCGGCCACCACACTGCCCACTAAGAGAGCCACAAAATACATGGGCCAGTTTTGAACCACGCCAAAGACAAAGACGCCACCATGGGGAGCAGGTACGCTGCAGCCAAAGTATTGGGACAGAGCACCGGCAATAGCACTACCCAATGCGCAGCAGGGAATAACTCGCAAGGGATCGCTGGCTGCGAAGGGGATAGCACCCTCCGTAATAAAGGACATGCCCATAATCACATTGGTAATACCGGATTGACGTTCACGAGCTGTATATTTATTTTTAAACAGCATGGTGCTCAGGCTAATGGCCAAAGGAGGCACCATACCACCAACCATAACGGATGCCATAATGGCGCTGCTCACAGCACTACCATCGGCTGCTGCTAAGGATGCAGTACCAAAAACATAGGCAGCCTTATTAATGGGACCACCAAAGTCAATGGACATCATACCGCCCAAAATAAAGCCCAGCAGCACCTTGCTTACGGTGCTCATGCTAGCCAAGGTCGCAGCTAACCAATTATTAAAGGCAGCGGTAGGGGGATTGATAACATAGGTCATAAGCAGGCCCATCAGCACTAAGCCACATACGGGATAGAGCAGCACCGGCTTTAAGCCCTCCAGAGAGTCAGGCAGAGCACTGAACAGCTTGCGCAAGGCCAGCACCAAATAGCCACCAATAAAGCCGGCAAAGAGAGCGCCAAAGAAGCCACTACCACCGGAGGCTGCCAAAAAGCCGCCTACAATGCCCAGCATCAGGCCCGGGCGCTCGCCAATGCTCATAGCAATATAGCCTGCCAAAATGGGCATCATCATGCTAAAGGCCATACCACCTACATTTTTAAAGAAGGCAGCTGCCGGTGTGCCACTGCCAAATTTAGCAGTACCAGCAAATTCCATATCCAGCAAAAAGGCCAAGGCAATCAAAATGCCGCCACCAATAACGTAGGGCAGCATATGTGATACACCATTCATCAAATGCTTATAAATTTGACGGCCAGTGCTTTCTTTTGTCGGCTCTGCTGCAGACTGCTTTTCCTCCCTTTGGCCTTCATATACAGCAGCCTTTCCTTCTAGAATAGCTTCAATCAGCTCCTTGGGCTTATTGATACCATCGGCAACCTTTACAAAAATTACAGGCTTACCAGCGAAGCGCTCCACGGGTACATTCTTGTCGCAGGCCACAATAATGCCCTCTGCAGCGGCAATATCCTTTGCAGTCAGTTTATTTTTCACACCACCACTGCCGTTGGTTTCCACCTTCATGCTTACACCCATTTTTTCGGCCATATTTTGCAATGCCTCTGCAGCCATGTAGGTGTGAGCAATACCGGTAGGGCAAGCAGTTACAGCCAAAACTAAGCGTTCAGCCGCAGGCACACTAGCGGCCTCATTAGTTGCCTCTTCCTCAGCCTCCTCTGCTAGCTTCACAGCTTCAAACTTATCAATAATATCCAAAAACTCTTGGGAGCTCTTAGCTGCATACAAGGCATTGGTGAAATCCTCATCCATGAGCAGAGTGCTTAAGCGGCTCAGCACATCTAGATGCACATTATCCTCCGTATCTGGAGCAGCAATTAAAAAGAAGAGCTTAGCAGGCTGGTCATCCAGACTAGCAAAGTCCACACCCTCAGCCACAATCATAGCCGCCAGGCCCGGAGCCTTAACTGCGTTGGTCTTAGCATGGGGAATAGCAATACCCTCACCAATGCCGGTGCTGCCCTCCTCCTCACGGGCCAGCACGCAGCGCTTGTATTCTGCCTCATCCGCCAGCTTACCACTTTTAGCCATCAAAGCCACTAAATGCTCCAGAGCCTCCCCCTTAGAGCGCAAGTGTGG
>CAMFZA010000159.1 GCA_946002345.1 uncultured Phascolarctobacterium sp.
GCGTGGAGCGTTTGCAGAGCTCCTACTTTTTGCAGGATCCCCGGCGGCTTTATGGGGCCCAGGAGGAAAGGCTGCAGCGCCTGGTACATTCCCATGTTCTTCAGAATCCTCGCAGGCTTTACGAAACCAAGGAGCAGCGCTTGGAAAAGGCCCTGAGCTCCTGGGTCTTTCATGACCCTCAAAGATTGTTTGCTGATAAGGGGCAACGGCTGGATATGGACTTTGCCCAGTTGGTGAATTTGATGCAGCAGCGCAAGCAGGCTGCGGAGCATGCCTTGGCCTTGCATCAGGCCAAGCTGGAAGCAATTAGCCCCTACGAGGTATTTAAGCGCGGCTATAGCTGTGTGCGGGACCGCAAGAAAAGGCTAATCAGCTCCATTGGGCAGGTGGCCTGGGGCGACGAAATTATAACCTCTGTCAAGGATGGACAGATTGTTTCCGTGGTCCAGGAAGTGGAAGGACGGTAAAGAATGGCTGTAAAAAAGATTGCAAAAAATATTAAATTTGAAGAAGCATTGGCAGAGCTGGAGGAGCAGGTGCGGCTTTTGGAAAGTGGCGAGCTCTCTCTGGAGGAAAGCCTTGATGTTTATAAATATGGTGTGGAGTTGAGCAAGGTTTGTGCTGGCAAGCTGGAGGCAGTGAAGCAGGAAGTAGAAAAAATCGTGATTACGGACAGTAATGAAGCTGGCTTTGAATTAGAACCATTCCAGGATGTGGAGGGATAAGAATGGATTTTGCTGTGTATTATGAAAATCAGCGTAAGCTGGTAGAAAGCTTTCTTAAGAACCGCATTGCCAAGAAGGGCATTTCCAAGGTGGATGACGCCATGGAATATAGCTTGATGGCTGGCGGAAAGCGCATTCGCCCCATTTTGCTCATGGCTGCAGCCGAGGCAGTGGGCAGCAAGGGGTATAATTATTTGCCCGTGGCCTGTGGCCTGGAAATGATTCATACCTATTCCTTGATTCATGATGATTTGCCCTGCATGGACGATGATGATTATCGTCGTGGTCGCCTGACTAATCACAAGGTTTTTGGCGAAGCTATGGCAGTATTGGCCGGTGATGGCCTTTTGACACTGGCCTTTGAGGTCATGCTGGAGCAAAAGAATGTGGAGCCCGCTGCGCTCATTGAAACAGTACGAGAAATGGCCATGTGTGCCGGCAACTTTGGTATGGTAGGTGGCCAGGGCCTGGATTTGGAATTTGAGGGCAAGGAGATTACCCCGGAGCAGCTGCGCAAGCTTCATGCTGGCAAGACCGGCGCCCTGTTCATTGCCGCCATTCGCGGTGGCGCCCATTTGGCAGGAGCAACGGACGAGCAGCTTTTGGCACTGACCAAATTTGCCGATTTGCTGGGCCTGGCTTTCCAAATCACCGACGATATTTTGGATGTGGAGGGCACCACCGAGGAGCTGGGCAAGCCCGTGGGCAGCGATGAAAAGAATCACAAGTCCACCTATGTAAGCCTGTACGGCTTGGCAGCAGCTCATGAGCTGGCAGAAAAGACCGTCAACGAGGCTTTGGAGTGCCTGACCATGTTTGGTGAGAAGGCCGAGCCTCTGCGCGAGATTACAAAAATGATGACCAAAAGGAAGAACTAAGCTTAAGTTTGAACAAGGAATTCCTCAGTCACCTATATCGTGAATTAGAAAGGAGCATCCCTTTGCAAAGGGAGGTGCCGAGCTTGCGAGGCGGAGGAATTTTATTAAGGAGCTTACCTATCTATGGAAAATATGCAAACTTTAAAGAAAAACATTTTGGAGACCATCAACTCTCCTGCGGATGTGAAAGCGCTCAGCTTAGAGCAGCTAAAGCAGCTAGCGGAGGAAATTCGTCAGTTTTTAATCAGTGTTATCTCCAAAACCGGCGGCCATCTGGCTCCTAATTTGGGTGTGGTAGAGTTGACCTTAGCCCTACACCGTGTTTTCTCCACGCCCCAGGATAAAATCGTTTTTGATGTGGGGCATCAATCCTACATTCACAAGATTATCACCGGCAGAAGGGAGCAATTTCCGACTCTGCGTCAATATGGGGGCCTGAGCGGTTTTCCTAAACGCACGGAAAGTGAGCATGATGCCTTTGGCACGGGCCATTCCAGCACCTCTATCTCCGCCGCTTTAGGCATGGCCGTGGCCAGGGACTTGCAGCAGCAGGATTACGATGTGGTAGCTGTTATTGGCGATGGCTCCATGACCGGCGGCATGGCCTTCGAGGCACTGAATAACGCTGGCACGCTGCACAAAAAGATGATTGTGGTGCTCAACGATAACGAAATGTCCATTTCTAAAAATGTGGGCGCTATGAGTGAGTATCTCTACCAGCTGCGTACCGGAGAAACCTATAACAAGATTAAGCATGACCTGGAGGGTTGGCTCAAGAATGTGGAATTCGGCAGTGATGTGATCAAGGTTCTGCGCCGCCTGAAGGGCAGCGTAAAATATTTGATGGTGCCCACCTCCATCTTCGAGGAATTGGGCTTTACCTACCTGGGGCCCATTGACGGACATGATTTGGAGGGCCTTATTGAGGTTATGCAGGCTGCGAAAAAAATTGATGGCCCTGTGTTGGTACATGTGCTGACCAAAAAGGGCAAGGGCTACAAGCCAGCGGAGGAAAGTCCCAACAAGTTCCACGGCACTGGCCCCTTTGATATTGCTACAGGAAAGAAGATTGCTAACCCCAATGCTCCCGTTACCTATACGGAGATTTTTGGCAAGACGCTGGCGGAGCTAGCCAATGAGGATAAGGATATCATTGGTATAACAGCTGCTATGCCCGAGGGTACCGGCATGAGTATTTTTGCCAAGGCGCATCCGGAGCGTTGCTTTGATGTGGGCATCGCCGAGCAGCATGCTGTGACCTCGGCAGCAGGTGCTGCAGCTGCAGGCCTGAAGCCGGTGGCTGCCATTTACAGCACCTTTTTACAGCGTGCCTATGACTCCGTGCTGCATGACATCTGCATTCAAAAGCTCCATGTAACACTGTGTCTGGACCGAGCTGGCATTGTGGGCGATGATGGCTTCACTCACCATGGTGTTTTCGATTATGCTTATTTGCGCAGCATTCCCGAGATGACCATTATGGCGCCTAAGGATGAAAATGAGCTGCGCCATATGCTCAAGACCGCAACGGACTATACTGGGCCCATCAGCATCCGCTATCCTAGAGGTAGCGGTGTGGGCGTGGATACCACGGAGCCACTGCATGCTTTATCCATTGGCAAGGCTGAGGTGCTGCGGGAGGGCAAGGATGTGGTTCTTTGGGCCATTGGCAGCATGGTGCAAAGTGCACTGCAGGCAGCAGAAGTGTTGGCTCAGCAGGGTATTAGCGCCGGCGTGGTAAATATGCGCTTTGCTAAGCCTTTGGATAAGGAGCTGCTTGTGGAGCATGCGGCTAAATATGGCAAAATAGTTACCTTGGAAGAGGGCGTTTTGGCCGGAGGCGTTGGTAGCGCTATGCTGGAAGCTCTCAATGAGGCCAAGCTGCTGGCAAAATGCCGGGGTTTAACATTGGGTATTCCCGATGAATTTGTGCTCCACGGCGACAAAAAGCTGCTGCTGTGGGATTTGCATTTGGATGTGCAGGCCATCGCAGAGCAAACGGCAGCACTGGTAAAGGAAGAGTAGATGAAAAAGGAACGCTTAGACGCATTACTGATGAATAGAGCATTGTTCGAAAGCCGGGCCAAGGCTCAGGCCGCCATTATGGCAGGACAGGTGCTGGTCAACGAGCAAAAAATAGATAAGCCCGGTACGCCGGTAGCTCCCGATGTGCAGATTCGTCTTTTGGGCAACCAGCTGCCCTTCGTCAGCACGGGCGGCCTCAAGCTGGCCAAGGCACTGCAAATTTTTCCTATTAGCGTGGAGGGCAAGGTGGTAGCCGATATTGGCGCTTCTACCGGTGGCTTTACAGACTGCGCCCTGCAAAACGGTGCGGCCAAGGTTTACGCCATTGATGTGGGCTACGGTCAGCTGGCCTGGAAGCTGCGCAGTGATGAGCGTGTCATCAATATGGAGCGCACCAACGTGCGCTATTTGGAGGCGGATAGTCTGCCGGAGCAGGTGGATGCCGCCACCATCGATGTGGCCTTTATTTCCCTTGATAAAATCCTGCCAGCGGTACATAAAATCCTGAAAAGGGATGGCTTTGTCATTGTCCTGATCAAGCCTCAATTTGAAGCAGGCAAGGAAAATGTGGGCAAAAAGGGCGTTGTTCGTGACGCCAAGGTCCACGAGGAGGTAATTAATAACGTGATTGCCTTTGCCAAGGAAGAGGGCTTTGGCATTGCTGGCCTTGATTTTTCACCTATTAAAGGGCCGGAGGGCAATATCGAATATTTATTACATCTTACCTTGGGTGAGGATGATGCTGTGAGTGCTGCCTATGTGGCCGAGCTAGTGGGCCGCAGTCACGGAGATTTAGATAAATAGACTAGCAAATAGGAGCCGAGTCAAAGGATGAAAGCAAAACGCTTGGGTATTTTCCCTAATTTAAGCAAGGAAAAAGTGCAGATTGCGTTACCGGAATTTGTGGAAATGTGCCGTGATTGGGGCTTGGAGCCCCTGCAGCCCGAGGATGTGGCAGGCGAGTTTGGCTGCGGTTGCTGCGATAAATAGCATATTACTTACAGGCAG
>CAMFZA010000160.1 GCA_946002345.1 uncultured Phascolarctobacterium sp.
GAACCTTTGCTTCCTTAACGATATTGCCTGCAGCCATAGCCAAGGAGGAACCATTGGTACCCAAAATGGTGCAAACCTTATCCTTTTCAATCAAACGAGCTGCAACAGAAGCAGCTTCAGCTTTGTCGGATTTGTTGTCGGCAACAATCAATTGCACCTTTTTGCCCAATACTTCGGGATGCAATTTGTTAGCCAATTTAATGCCGCGCAGCTCCAATTCGCCGCCAGCAGCGTTGTCGCCGGTCAAGGGCAGGAATACGCCCACTTTAATGGTGTCGCCAGCAGCCTTCTTTTCATCTTTCTTTTTGTCGCCGCCGCAACCGGTCATTGCACCAATCATTACGGCAGAGGCTAATAATACGGATAACAGCTTCTTCATTTTCATAATGAGTCTCCCTCTCTTCTCCCGCTGCCCTAAAGATGTGCAGCAATTTGATGTTCCGATTATACCATGTTAACGTGCTGCATGCAAGAGCGGCACAGCTGTAACATTTAGCCTACTTTTTCAGAATCTTCACCATTTTATTCCCATCCCTTTACAATAAACTTGTGGACATTTTTGGCAATTTGAGCCTTTTGTATTTTTAGGCAGCACAAACGCGGGAGACATAAAAGCAGTTTGTATTTATAGAAAGGACAGTTTTTTCTAAAAAAATTTTCTGCAAGAGGACAAATTTACACCAGCCTATTAGCCTGTAGCCCACTCCCATCAAAGGCCCCCTCTGCTTGCCCATTTCTTTTACATTGACATTCATATTAGCCATATTAATTCTGATTATGAGTTTTTTAAGTATAAAACCTTAGAATTCACAATTTCTTCAACACTTTGCCCTTTTTCTGCCACTAGGATATAGTATACTATAGGTGTAGCAAGGATCACCCCTGCTACACCCTTCCCATCAAATTCATCATAAACAGCTTTCCTAAGAGAAACACTCCGCATCATCCCCTGCGGAGTGTTTTTCGTTGTGCAAAAAAATGCTTTAGCTATCAATAAATACCTACAAGTATTGCCGCAAAAGCGCCATTTTGCCAAGCCCTATCTAAAATCACTATTCGCAATTTCCCCTGCGGGTGGTATAATAGTACCACTAACGCTACCACAAGCCTTGAGCTGAGCTGTAAAGTAGCAAGCCCCTAGCTGGCCACAGCTTAGGGCAAAGGGTGTAAGGGAGTAAAAAATATGTATGGTTTAGGAACATTAGCCAACTGCGTAGCCATCATTATTGGTGCTTTGCTGGGCGTCTTTTGTAAGCGTGGCCTGCCCGAAAAATGGCAGGAAACCATGATGAGCAGCATTGCCCTCTGCATTTTGATCATTGGGGTGCAAATGGCCTTGTAAACACAAAATATTATTATCGTTATTTTTAGCCTGGTTCTGGGAGCCATTGTGGGCGAAATATTGGATATAGAAGCTGCCATGAATCGGCTGGGCCAGTATTTAGGCAACAAGCTTAGTCAGGGCGATGGCTCTGCCGCCGCTGCCATTGCTGCCGGCTTTGTTAACGCTTCCATTCTCTTCTGCAGTGGGGCCATGGCCATATTGGGCAGCATTCAGGACGGCTTAGCCGCCGACCACACCACCCTTTTCGCCAAAGCTACCCTGGACGGACTGATTAGCCTTATTTTAAGCGCCAATTTAGGCATAGGCGTCATTTTATCGGCCTTGAGCGTGGGCATATATCAGGGCAGTATCACCCTCTTGGCCGGCGTTGTGGGCCCCCTGGTAACGGAGCCTATGCTTGCGGAAATCACCGCCAGTGGTGGTATCATGATTATGGCCATAGGCTGCAACATGCTCAAAATCAGCTCCATTCGCATTGGCAATCTGCTGCCGGGCATGCTCTTTGCAGCGGTTATCACAGCCCTGTTGCCATAAAGCTTGGCGCTAGCTAAACCCCAAAGCTGCTTGTTCTCCAAGCAGCTATACTGAAGCAAGGAGAGTAAGCTGCCATGAAAAAAATAGCAATTTACAATTCCCCGGTCGGTACTCTGCAGCTGGAATATGAGGACCATGTGGTTACCGCGCTGAAAATTGCAGAACCCCATGCCCAGGCCGACCCACCCAGCCCCCTATCAGAGCTGGTCTTGCGGCAGCTGGATGAGTACTTTGCCGGTACCCGCACGGAATTTGCCTTCCCCTATCGCTTGAACGGCACACCCTTTCAGGAAAAGGTGTGGGAAGCACTGCGCCACATTCCCTATGGCGAAACCCGCACTTATAAGGACATTGCCATATCCATTGGTCATCCCAAGGCCTTTCGCGCCGTGGGCAGGGCCAATAATGCCAACCCTATTTTTATCGCTATTCCCTGTCATCGGGTTATCGGCGCCGATGGGTCGCTGGTAGGCTACGGCGGTGGGCTGGAGATGAAAAAAGCCCTGCTAGAGTTAGAAAGGGAAAGGAAGCCGTAAAAAGGACGCTTCCTGTTTTAGAAAATGTTAAGTGATATTGTTATCCTAGCCATCGCCTCAGGTAATGCCCAATTGAAAGGTATACAAAAGCTGCCAACCATGGTATACTTAAGTTAAACTTATTTATAAATCATATTAATGCCTACATTTAACTCTTTTATTTACCAAGAGAATGTGGATAAGCAAATATAACATGCAGATAGGAGTTTGTCATGCGAAAGAAGCTTAAAAATAGAGGTAGTGCCTTGGTGGAATATGCCATTATCTTGTCCTTTGTCAGCGCCATTGGCTTTTCTTTTGCTGGTGATAAAGGGTTCGCAGGTAATATCAATGGTATTATCAACAGCACCACCAAAGTTTTAGGGCAAGCCATAGGGTTGCAAACCTTTGATGAAGAAGCATTGAAGAAGGATTTGATAGGCTTGAAGGATTCAGGGTTTATTACAAACGAGTATAATTATGGAGATGAAAGAAAAACTTCCTTAGGATCTCTCCTTAAGAACGAATCCTCTTACGCAGCAGGAAAATTTGAGGAAGCGCTTGAAAACTCCAAAACATTTGAAGATACTTATTTGTCAAAGATGAATTTTGGTGAAGTACCACTAGAGTCTTGGCGCTTCTTCAACGAAGGGTCCAGAAATGACGTTGATTACGCATATCTGGCCTGGTCAGACGCCAACTGGCAAAACGGTACTTTTCTTGATGATAGCTCTGTAAAAACGCCTTTACTGTACGCAAAAATAAATAAAAATGATAATACAATTACTTATGGTGTTGTCGGTTATGGCAATCCAGTAGAACTTTCTCCTGATGACGGCAGAATTAACGGCAATGGTGCTAACCGAGGTGGTATGGTCAATATGAATACTGGTTTTACTGGTCAATCAGATTTGTTCATACCCTGGGGTGATGCTGGAGTAGCAGAATATCGTTCCTCCAATAGTTCATTGTTCACCGATGACTACAATAAAGCCGTAAGTGCCTATAAAGACTTAAAGGCCGCAACGCAAAAATAGCACATAACACGACAAATCCCCCGGCTTCGGTCGGGGGATTTGTTGTCTCTATAGAGATTGAAATTATGCTGAAAATTTACCACACCTAAAAACATCAGGAAGAATTTTCCCTTTTATTTGCGGTCCTGCAAGCACATTCTCAAGGCCTGTACAACCTCCTGCATATTAATAGGCTTAGAAATAAACCCATTCATACCGCATTCCTTGGCCGCCTTACGGTCCTCATCAAAGGTATTAGCCGTCATAGCCACCACAGGCACCTTGGCTAGTACTTTATTTTCAAGACTACGAATCTTCCTCGTAGCTTCATGACCATCCATGACCGGCATCTGAATATCCATCAGCACTAAATCGTAATAGCCAGGAGCAGACGCTGCAACCAAATCCACAGCCTCCTGCCCATTTTCCGCTGTGTCTATCACAAAGCCATACTTACTTAAAAGCATGCAAGCAATTTCTCGGTTAAGCTCATTATCCTCTGCCAAAAGCAGGCGCTTACCTGCAAATTCAGCCACACCCTCAGCATGGCTATGCTGCTTTGCTCCTTCCTCATTTGCTGCCCCAGCCTCTGCCTGCAGCCGTAGCTCAAGACGAATAATAAACTCAGTGCCCACGCCCTTTTGACTTTCTACCTCAATGGTTCCGCCCATCATATCCACAATATTCTTGGTAATGGCCATACCAAGGCCAGTTCCCTGAATTTTGCTAACAGTAGAAGTACGTTCACGCTCAAAGGGCTCGAAAATATGCTTGATAAACGCCTTGTCTATACCTATACCGGTATCCTTGACACGGATTTCATAAATCGCCCTGTCCTCTACCTCATAGGTTGGCTCCAGCTGGGACATAGTTAGCCAAATGCTACCACCCTCTGAAGTAAACTTCACCGCATTAGCCAACAAATTGAACATCACTTGATTCAAGCGAGTTTTATCGCAGTAAACATGCCTATCTCGCAGGTTACTATAATCAACATGGAGCTTTAGCTTACGCTCCTTAGCCTGTCCTTCCATTATGCTTTGCAGCTCTTGGAGGGTTGTTACTAAATCAGTTTCCTGCTCCTCTAAAACAACCTTGCCGCTTTCAATACGACTCATATCCAGGATATCGTTAATCAAGCCCAGCAAATGCTTACTGGAGGACAAGATTTTGCTCAAGTAATCCTCCACCTTCTTGCCATCCCTT
>CAMFZA010000161.1 GCA_946002345.1 uncultured Phascolarctobacterium sp.
TGTTCATGACAGAATGAAACCTGCCCTGTATACTGATTTGCACTTCTCCTATGCTCCTGAGAAAAATCAGAAAGCATTCCTCCATATCAATAACTTGTTAGACAGAAAAGATTACACTACCTCTAAAGGTCCTGATGAAACTACCTATGGCTACTATACCACTGGTATTAACTTCATGGTTGGCTATGAATATAGCTTCTAATTAAAATACAACAATTCATCACACCTTCCAACTTCTTTTTTTGTGGGGCGGCGTGCAAAGCGCCGCCTATCCTCTTTTTGTAAAAAATCATGAAACATAAATTCTATCTTTTAACTGCAATTATTGTAATGCTAGTTTTTACTTGTGGCTGTGGCTTACAAAAGCTAATAGTTTAGCTTATCAAGATATTTTGATGGAGCTAGTTCCTTTGGAGCACTTTGCAGCAGTTTCAGCAGGCTCTTTAGATGCAAACTACTCGTTGACTGCTGACAAAGCTAAGCTGGTAAAACAAAAATTTAATCAACCTATAACTCTTGAAACTGTACTGGCCTATAAACCAGATGTATACATAACCACTGATTCCTCTCCCAAAGCACTTACTTTATCCCTTAAGGAAATGGGAGTGAAGGTCTTCATTGTTAAATCCGCACACAATTATGGTGAAATACAGCACTCCGTTCTTAAACTGGCTGAACTAACTGGACAACAAGCTAAAGGAGAAGCCATTATACAAAGAATGGATGGGCAAAGAGACATCCTCAAGAAAAAGCTAGCAAAGCTTCAACCCCAAGAAAAAAGAACTGTTGTTGAGCTTACTTATGCAGGCACATATGGAATGCTCCAACATGTTTTTGCTATGTTGTGTGATCTGAGTTACTGTAATAATGGCATGGAGATTATGCCGGTGCGTTCTAGTATGGTGGTGAGCAAGGAAAAACTTGTATCCTTAAATCCGGACGTTTTGTTTTTGCCCACATGGGATGCCAAAGGAAATCAAAATTCTGATCAATATTTTGAGCAAATAATAAGTGACCCTGCTTATAAAGATATGCAGTGTATTAAGAATAAAAGGGTATATAAGTTTCCAGAAAAATATCGTTACTGTGCCTCTCAATACATAGTGGATGCGGCAGAGGCTATGGCAAAATTAGTTTATCCTGAATGCTTCAATTAAAAATTATCTCCCGGAGGTGTATTATGAAAAAGATTTCTGTTATCTTGTTATTGGTTTTAGGTTGTATGTTTATTGTGGGTGGTGGCCCAGCCAGTGCGGCCCGCAAGCCTATGGACAAGGACAAGGCGTTGACAACTCTTCATACTAATTTTCAGTATGATAAAGAAGAACTGGGTCAGTACTTAGACAAGGGTCTGAGCTACATGGAGCTCAAGAATATTTGCCTACATGCCTATGCTGCTAAAAAGCCCTTGCAAGAGGTAGCGCAGCTGCGGGAAAAATACGGTTGGATTAAAGTAAAGTACTTGCTGGGCTTGACGCCAGCAAAATTTGCTAAACGCGAAATGGAATATAAGGCGGAGCGCATGGAGCGCTTGTTTGGCTTGGATAAAAAGCTGAGCATGAAATATATGAAGCTAGGCTATGGAGGCCACAGCGTAAAGCGAGCTATAGCGTTATCAAAGAACTGCGATAAAAGCGTGGAGGAGCTGCTGTCTATGAAAACTCGTCAGCTAAAGTGTAACGAAATTTGCCAGCAATTGGGCTTGCCCATCACTGCTTGCCTGCTTAGCACCGAAATGAAGAAATAATCGTCCTTTGTGTTTGAGGTTGAGGGGAAGTGTTATTGATGCTTAAAAGAGAATACTCAAGTGTGGCGCTGCTATTTTTGCTAGGCCTATTGGTAGTGGTGGGCTGTTTTTCTCTCACCTTTGGACAAATTGATGTTCCTGTGCAAGATGCTATGGCGGTGGTTACTCAGAAGCTGCAGCTACCTTTATTACAAGAGGTGCAGGTAACCAAGGAGCAGCTAGCTGTGATTTGGTATATCCGTTTGCCACGCATGCTGGTGGGAATGCTAGTTGGCGGAGCCTTAGGTGCAAGCGGTGCAGTTATGCAGGGAATTTTTAGCAATCCTTTAGCAGACCCGGGCTTAATCGGCATTTCGGCTGGCGCTGCAACTGGTGCCGTGCTTTCCATAGCATTAGGCACAGCAACAACCAGCATGTTTGCTATGCCTGCCTTCGCTTTTTGCGGCAGCATTTGTGCAGTATGCTTAACTGTATTTTTGGCTATGCGTAATGGCAAAATTCCCGTAATGACTCTGCTTTTGGCAGGTGTAGCTGTGGGCATGCTGTTGGGAGCTGTCACCAGCGGAGTCTTAACATTTATGAATGAACAAAAGCTGCAGCAATACTTGTTTTGGATGGTGGGCGGCTTGGACTATCGCCGCTGGGAACACGTTTATTTAGCGGCTGGACCCGTGCTTGGTGGTATCTGTATTATGCTGCTCTTGGCGCGGCATTTGAATATTTTAGTTTTAGGCGAAACCGAGGCTAAGGCTGTGGGCATGCCCGTTGTTAAATTTCGCATGGGCTTGCTTTTTGTATCAGCTATGACTACGGCTACATCTGTGTGCGTAAGTGGTAATATTGGCTTTGTGGGACTAGTAATTCCTCATATGATGCGTATGCTGTTAGGGCCGGACCACCGAGTTTTGCTCCCGGCCAGCGCTTTAGGTGGGGCTATTTTTTTAGTTTTCTGCTATAGCTTGGGACGGATTGTGATGCCACCGGCTGAGGTACGCGTTGGTATTATGACCGCTCTTTTAGGTTCACCCTATTTTCTGTATCTGCTGAGAAAAATGCAAAAGAGCGTTTTTTTATAGGAAAGGACAATTTTGATTATGAATAATGTAGTGGATATAAGCAATTTGGATATTGGCTACGGATCTCGTTGTGTAATTAGAAATGTAAATTTTAGCTTAAAGCAGGGAGAAATGGTGGGTATAATTGGCTGCAATGGTGCAGGTAAAAGCACCCTTTTAAAAACTATTCGTGGCCTATTACCAAAACAACGGGGTGTCGTTAAGTATATGGGCAAATCCTTGGAAGAATACGATGATAAGGAATTGGCAACTAAGGTGTCCTATCTGCAACAACATGTGGAGGTTGGTTTTGGCTATACCGGTAAGGATATTGTGATGGCGGGTCGCTATCCCTATATGAAATGGTGGCAGAGGGAAAGCAAGGCTGATGAAGATTTAGCCTTGAATTGCATGTCTTATACTGGGACCATCGATTTAGCTGATAGACCAGTAACCGAGGTAAGTGGTGGACAAAAGCAAAGAATTTTGATTGCTAAGGTCCTAGCTCAGCAAACACCTATTATCTTCTTGGATGAGCCTACAACGGGGCTGGATATGGTGTATCAGGAGGAAATCTTTCGTTTTGCCAAGGCCTTGGCAGCCAAGGGGAAAACGATTTTGATGGTGGTGCATGAACTAAATCTAGCTGCGAAATACTGTCAACGCATCTTGCTTTTAGGCGAAGGCAGTCTCTTGGCAGATGGCAAGCCACAAGAGGTTTTTACGGAAGCACTTTTGAGCAGGGCTTATAAAGCTGATATTCAGGTGGAGCGCAACCCGTTGAATCAAAATTTAGAAATCAGCACCCGTATTAGCCAAGAAGATAGGGAAAAGGAAGCGGCATTATTGGATAAAATATGCTGATATAGGATGAATCATGGTATCTAAAGTTTTCATAACGCTTGTACTGTTGTGCTGGTCCACAGTGGCCAACGCAGGAGCAATGCTACAGGCAGAATATCCTTATAGCTTAGAAAAGAATAATATTCATCAGGTTGAGGGGGGCAGTACCATGCCCCTCTATATCAATTTAACTAACTTTGACGAGGCAGAGCCCCAGGAGGCGCAGATTAAGGTTACGCTGCCCAAGGGCTTTGCCGCTTTACCTAATAATGGTTGGCAAATTGATAATAGCCTTGGACAGCAGGCTGTAACCACATGGCAACTGCCTAGTAATTATGGTCAAAATTTTGACTTATTATATATTAAGCCTCAAGAGCAGCTGCAGGCTGGCCAGTACAAAATTGTTGTGGAAGCCATTTGCGAAGCTTGGCAGCTGAAGCAGGAAATAAGCTTTAATTATGTGCCTAGTGATAAACCTATGCAGACACAAAAAGTAGCTAATGTTGTTGTAGATAAAAGCCAGTATAACTGGTACATCCAAAGCGTTAGCTTGCCCGTAGACGCCCATGGTAACAAGGACGATAGAGCGGCAGCCAACGTCATTTATGTGCGTGATACTACCCTTGAGGGCTTTCGTAATCGTATGACAGGGGATGGTGCTACTAATTGGGGTGCCGTATTTAATCATCCTGCCACCTTTGTGATGCTCGAGATGCGGAATCCCCAAAAGGATGTGCGTGTTTTAAAATTTAAAGCAGAGTTGATAGATAAATATACTGGCAAGCATGTGCCGGGCCTAATGACTGCAGGCAAGGTGGTGGACGAGGAGGGTCACGGCTGGGGTGGCGAAGTCGGGGGCGGCAGCGAAACCACGGCTATGATTTCCTTAGATGGCAAAAAGAATC
>CAMFZA010000162.1 GCA_946002345.1 uncultured Phascolarctobacterium sp.
TCTCTTGTTGCAAAGGGATTGGCGGGTGCTGAAAAGGTTTCACCTTGTCAGCGGTACGCGGCTTTGTCTTCTCATCACCATTCCCTGGTACGGCGCCATGTACGCTTTACATGGCAATGATTTTTTGGCCACCTTTTTTGGTATTCATAATTTTTTGCGTGCTACAGTGTCGGAGCATCCTCGAGATGATGTCTTCTATTATTACACACTGGTAAATATTTTGGCACTTTTTCCTTGGAGTGGTCTTGTTCCAGGGGCTGTCTATAATTGGTGGCAGGGCAAGGAGCGCACCTTGGATAGTCTGCAGAAATTTTTATTGGTATGGGCTCTGGTAGTTTTTATCTTTTTTCAGTGCATGGCAACAAAATATATTACCTATACCTATCCCTTGCTCTTTCCTGCTAGCTTGCTTTTGGGTATCATGGTGGCTAAGCTGGACGGAGGTTGTTTTATAAGATTGTATTTTGTCTTTGTAGGCGTGGGCTTTACGGTGTTGCTTGCTGGCGCTTTTTGGGCAACTAATCGGGGGCTTATAGCAGACACATACTTATTTATCCTACCTCTAGCAGTGATTTTGGCCGGTGTATTGGGATGTCTTATGAGCGCCTTTGCACAGACAAAAATCTATCCCATTGCCTGCACGGCCATGGTTTTTTATTTGGGACTAATCTTTAGTATAGCTGTTCCCTTTAGTCAGGTGCGTAGCGCTAAGGCCTTGGGAATTGCGCTGGCAGAACAGCGGGTGAAGGAGGTCGGCCTGTACGGCAGCTATCCCACCTCAGCTGTTTTTTACAGCGGTAGTAAGCTGGTCAAGCTGGTACCGGAAAAGGAGCTAGAGTCCTACAAGCCCAAGAGCATGTCCTGGAGCAGCAAGAATGTGATGCCCTTTGCGGCTATGGAACAGCAACACTATCCTTTGGTAATTGTTTCTTCTAAGAGCATTAAGGATTTTATGAAGCATAATCACAGCCAATGGCTGACCGCAGGGCGTCGTGGTCAATATCTGCTGCTGCAGCCGGTAGCAGGAAAAATGGACAATTCCTCGCTCAAGGGGTATAATAATGCTGCAAGGCTATCAGCTAAAAGCGATTGGAGGAATAATCATGGAAGAACGTAAGCATTGTAACGAAGCCAACTGTACTTGTCCTAAAACTACCTGTCCTCGCCACGGCACCTGTTGTGAGTGCATTATGAACCATCGTGGCAACGGCTCTTTAGTGTACTGCATGCGCGAAATTGCAGCTAAGCAAAAGTAACATTTTTAACAAAAAAAGTGCTTGCTTTTTTCATCAGAGTGTACTATAATAGCGTACATAAGTAAATAGCGAGTGGATGACGTTTATGGGAGAAGGCAATGCCTACCGAAGGAGCAAAACTCTCAGGTGCTTCGTGAGAAGCGGAACCGTAAGCTGACACAACTCTGGAGAGTCCCTTAAGTGGGCGCCGAAGGTGCAAAGCTTGCTGGCAGTAAAAAGCTGTGTGGCGGGCTAATCTCTCAGGCCAAAGGACGGAGCAAAAGCTAATATATAGGCATCGGTGTTGGTGCTTATGTAGGTGTTGACTTTACCGGAGTATATGCGCAATACTCCGGTTTTTTTATTTACTTATTACTATCGATTAAACCTGCTGAGAGAGGGAAGAAAAAGAGGGAGATGTTTTATTATGTTGGAAATGTTGAATGCGATTGATGATTTTGTCTGGGGCCCACCACTTTTGGTGCTCTTGGTTGGTACTGGTATTTACCTAACCATTCGCCTGGGCCTGATTCAGGTTTTTAAGCTGGTTCCGGCGTTAAAGCTGATTTTTAGTGCTAAAAATGATGGTAGTGGCGACGTAAACTCCTTTAAGGCTTTGTGTACTGCTCTTGCCGCAACCGTTGGTACTGGTAATATTGTGGGCGTTGCTACTGCTGTAAAGGCCGGCGGCCCCGGCGCTTTGTTCTGGATGTGGATGGCTGCCTTCTTTGGTATGGCTACCAAATATGCAGAATGTCTTTTGGCTGTAAAATATCGTACTGTGGACGCTGATGGCAATATTTCCGGTGGCCCCATGTACTACATTGAAAATGGCCTTGGCAAATCCTACAAGCCCTTGGCTGTTGTATTCGCCGCCTTTGGCGTTTTGTGTGCTTATTTTGGCATTGGTACCTTTGCACAGGTTAACTCCATTGTGGAAATTACCAAAATCACTGCCGGTATTCCCGTTATGTACACCGGCATTGCTTTGACTGTTGTTGTTGCTGCTGTTACCATCGGTGGTTTAAAATCCATTGCCAATGTGGCTTCTAAAATTGTTCCGGCTATGGCAGTGCTCTATTTCATCACCACTGTGGGCATTTTGATTTGCTTTGCAGACAAGGTTCCCGGTGCTATTGGCATGGTACTGCAAGACGCCTTCACCACCACTGCTGCACAAGGTGGCTTCTTGGGTGCAACTGTTATGCTGGCTATGCGTAGCGGCGTTGCCCGTGGTGTATTCTCCAACGAGTCCGGCTTAGGCTCTGCTCCTATCGTTGCGGCAGCTGCAAAAACTAAATGGGCAGCTGAGCAAGGCCTCGTTTCCATGACCGGTACCTTTATCGATACCATTATCATTTGCTCCTTGACCGGCTTGTCCTTGATCGTAACCGGTGCTTGGTGTGGTCCTTTAAAGGGCGCTGCCATGACTGATGCTGCCTTCGCAGCTGCTTTCCCGGGCTTTGGCTCCATGCTGCTGATGGTTGGCCTGGTACTCTTTGCCTTCACCACCATTCTTGGCTGGAACTACTACGGCGAACGTTGCGTAGAATATTTGCTGGGTGTCAAGGCTATTATGCCTTACCGCATTATCTTCATCATTCTCATCGCTTGTGGTCCTTTCCTGAAGCTGGAAGAGATTTGGGTGTTGGCAGATATTGTGAATGGTCTCATGGCTATTCCGAACTTAATTGCCCTTTTGGCTTTGGCTGGTGTGGTTGTTGCTGAAACTAAGGCTTACGAAAAACATTTGCGCGAAAGCAAGGAATAATGCTTTGCAGCTTGAAGAATAAGTAGAATGCTAGAGCGTCTAGAGTGTGTTGCTCATGGAGCAATGACTCTAGACGCTTTGCTACTGTTGATTTTTAAAAGAGTTGAATATTTTAGTTGATAAAATCCTTCTATAGTGTTATTATTATAATTTATACTGGTTTAAACCAGAAATTTTTGCAAAGAAAAGTGAGGTTGTTAAAGATGGCTTTAGTAGAAGAATATCGTAACATTGCTAAATTGGCTCAGGACAAAGACAACGCAGAGGTTGTTATTGATGCAATCCTGACTCATTTTGATGTTGATTATGATGATATGGATTTGGGTATTGAGTGGCTCTATACCACTGGCGTCATCGACTATAAATTCAGAAGTGTGCTCTACAAGGGCGAGGATTTGGACGCTATTGTTGCTTGGTTTAAAGCAAAGCTTGGCGTAACCGATGAAGAAATCGCTGCTGCTGAAGCAAAAGAAAAACAATATATTGATGGCTGCCTGCTGATGGCTGAAAAGGATTTGGGCTTGGGCCACGTGGTTAGCGGCACTACCTACTTGGAATTGGCTGCTGCAAAGGGCTCCGCTGAGGCTGCTGCTAAGCTGAAGGACCTGCAATATGCTAAGAATCAATGCATGCTGGGCGAACAATATTTAGCAATGGGCCACAAGATTTGCGCTAAGACTTATTTTGAACTGGCTGCTGCTAAGGGCTGCCCCAAGGCTGCTGCAAAATTGGCTGAATTCTAATTTTTAGTATTCTTAAGGCTGGAGATGATTCTTCAGCCTTTTTTATTGCGAACACGCTTTCCTAGCGCGTTTTACGCTAGGAAGCTTTGTGAAGGAAGGTTTTTAGGAGGTTTATTGATGCAAAATGGTTTTTCTGCTCTCAAGGTGTGTGCCCATACTGTGGAGCTATTGCAATAAATGGGCATTTCCAGGCCCATGCCCGAGCAGGAGCAGGCGATTCCGGCTTTGTTTGCCGGACGCGACGTTATCGCTAGAGCGCAAACCGGCACTGGCAAAACCTTGGCTTTTTTGGTGCCCTTGGCTGAGAAGGTTGATGCCGAAAAGCCCTATGCTCAGGCGCTGGTAATTACTCCCACTCGTGAACTAGCCCAACAAATTGCTGTAGAATTAAAGAAAATTTTGGGTGAAAGTCCCATCAAGGTGTTGGCAGTTACCGGTGGACGTGATTTTGAAGAGCAAAAATACAAGCTGGAGGGTCGCAGTCATGTGCTGATTGGCACTCCGGGACGACTTTTGGACCATATTAAGAAGGGCAATACAGATTTGGGCGGCGTAAAATATCTGGTGCTGGACGAGGTGGACGAAATGCTCCAGCAGGGCTTTATGGATGAAGCCTTTGATTTAATTGCCATGACTGCAGCAGAGCACCAAACCATGCTGTGTAGCGCGACCTTGAATGAAGAGGTGCGTAAGCTGGGACGCAAGCTGACCAAAAACTGCGCCTTGATTGACATTGAACCGGACAAGGCTACGGTGGACAAAATCAAACAAATTTGCCTGAAAACTAC
>CAMFZA010000163.1 GCA_946002345.1 uncultured Phascolarctobacterium sp.
GCAGGGCATACTGCACTCCTCGCCATACACGGTAGCAGAGGATGAAAAGACAATATTCTTCACCCCAAAACCACGCATGCATTCCAGCAAGGTTAAGGTCGTATCGATGTTGTTTCTGTAGTACATGAGCGGTTGCTCTACTGATTCACCAACAGCTTTTAGGCCTGCAAAATGAATTACGCAGTCTATAGAGTTTTCTCCAAAAACTTTCCTTAATTTATCCTTGTCCTTAATATCCAATTCGTATAACTTGATACTTTGGCCGGTTATCTTTTCTACTCTTTGAATAACCTTTGAACTACTATTGCTGAAATTGTCTGCAATTATGACATTATGCCCAGAAGCCATCAATGCTACCGTTGTGTGGGAACCAATATAACCAGCTCCACCTGCGAGTAAAATATTCAAAAGTAATCACCTCATTATTGATTCATTCTTAAAGATTATCCCTTTTGTAAATCATTTGCTAAAACATAACTCAAGAAAATATTTTAAACTTTTTTAAGGTATATACTTATATTTTTTCAATAAATTTGGTGGATATAACATCTTCTATGTTCTCTATTTTCATCTTGTTAATCACTAAAAACTTCCATATATAAATGCAGTATTACCATAATACCCTAACATAATAGTTAGTCCTACGAAAGTAAAGAAAATCGTCATGCCTTTAACTGTAGTCAAATCTACTAAAGGATAGTAGTTTCCATCATCAACGTATTTTTTCATTTTTAAAGTAGTAATAATTAAAACTATTATTGCAAAGAAAGTCCAAGTATACGGTTGCATAATACCATCATGTATGGTGAACATACCTACATAAACATCAATGGCATTTTTGAAGGAAGTAGCTCTAAATACAACCCACAATAATGAAACTGTGATAAATGTTGCTAGCCACCCTATAACTCTACATAAGCTACCGCTAGCATATTTAATAACAGTTTCACTCCTCGATACAATTCTGCTTATGCAGCTAGCTATGCCATGACAAAATCCCCAGAAAATAAAAGTCCATCCAGCGCCATGCCACAAGCCACTTAATAACATTACTACAATCATATTAAAATAAGTCCGAGATTCTCCTTTTCTACTTCCTCCCAATGGTATATAAACATAGTCCATAAACCAAGAAGAAAGACTAATATGCCAGCGCTTCCAAAAATCAGACATATTACGTGCAATATAAGGAAAATTAAAATTTGCAGGAAAATTAAAGCCAAGAATCCTAGATAATCCAATAGCCATATCTGAGTACCCACCAAAATCAAAATAAATCTGTAATGTGTAACTCAAAGATGCCAATACTATGGTAAAAGTATTATATGCGGTCGGAGCAAAGAATACGTCATTAACAAATACGCCTAATTGATCAGCCAAAACCATCTTTTTAAATAATCCATAAGCGAATATCTGTATTCCTATTCCAAAATTCTGCCAGTTTAACCCCTTATATAGTTTTAACTGAGGTAAGAAATCCATTCCCCTAATTATCGGGCCAGCAGTAATTTTAGTAAACAATCCAATAAATAATGCAAAATCCAAAATATTTTTTTCAGGAGCATACTTTCCCCTCTTAATATCTATTAGATAAGCTATGGCCGTGAAAGTATAAAAACTTATGCCTATTGGTAGAATAATATTTAAGGTATAGGTTTCTCTCCCAAGAAAACTACAAAAAGATGTTAGGAAGAAATTGCAATACTTAAAGTAACCTAAAATTATCAGGAGAAGCGATGTGCCCCCCCATATTACAAATGTTTCCTTTGTCTTACGATAATATAGTGCTACTAAATATGTTCCTATGGTAATTATTGCAATACATACAGCAAATCTATGGTCTAAAATACCAGCAAACAAATAGCTGTAAAGCAAGAGCAGCCCTTTTTGGCCTAGAACCATTTTTTCTTCTAATTGTGGCATATTTAATCTTATTAACTGACAAACAATTAATAAAGCCAATAGTAAGAAAAAAGAACAAATAAAGTATATATTATTTAATCCCATGGCTTTAGTTGTTACCTCCAATTACCTTCGCTACTTCTTCGGCAAATACTCTATGGCCATATTTATTTAAGTGCCCTACACCAACAGCACTATTTATAAATCCATGAGCAAGAATATGCTTACTATTATACAAATTCTCAAATGCATCCGATAAATCAATAAAATCGATTTCATTCCTTAAACAAGCTTCTTTAAATAGTTCTGTACTAGGATCTTTTTTAGTAGAAATGTATTTGCCATTTTCATCAATTTTAGTAGTAGGCTTATATACAAATAAGAGTTTTTTGTCTGTCTGAATTGATGATTTGGCTAATGCTAGAAAATCATTAAGCTTTTCACTATACTGTTTATAATGAATCACTGCGTGGCTATTTGATCGTTTATTAGAACCAAATACTTTAGAATCCATTTTTCGCCAATCAGCAATTTGATTAAACAAAAACTTAATGGATTGGGCATATTTTTGCACGAAATAAATAAGGCCTGTATCATAGGATTTAATGGGTTTTAATTTACCATCTATAACACTTGAAAGCATTTTATCGTCTAAGTCTGTTTGTGATATTTCGATAATAATACCCTTAGAGGGCCTGAACTCTTTGTTTGCATTTTTTAAATTATTAACACATCTATAGATTGTATGGCCAGAAATACCTATATTATAGAAATACTCATTAGGCAATAATAGATTCAGAATATACCCTGCATTTTCTTCAGAGTCCATTTGTACTGCTTCCATATGAGAACTCCCCATAAGCAAATAATCAGGATTGTTCTTTTTGCTTGGATAATAATTATTAAAACCATTATCATCCATTTTTATCCAAGAAAATCCTTCTTTCATATTCATCTGATATTGATTAGGTTCCCATGTATAATCAGTTGAGTGATCGTGATTACTAATATGAACACCCGTATATCTATAAACAAAAGTCATAATATTTAGTACAATCACAGATAAAAACATTGATAAAAAAAGCTTCACTGAAAAATTGATAAATTTTCTCATAAACAACTACACCATCTATATGCATGTTTAAAAATATTAATCCCTTTGGAAAATATCCCTAGTATAAACCTTATCCTTCACATCCTCCAAGCAGGCATCGTAGCGATTAGCGACTATGGCTTGGCTCATATCCTTGAATTTAGCTAAGTCATTGACAACCTCGCTGCCAAAGAATCTATCCCCATCCTCTAGCATGGGTTCATAGATGATGACCTTGGCACCCTTAGCCTTAATGCGCTTCATAACGCCTTGGATGGAGCTTTGGCGGAAGTTATCAGAATGGCTCTTCATGGTCAAACGATATACGCCTACCACCACATCATGCTCCTTACTTTCGTCCCAGTTGTCATTGGCACCATAGCCACCGGCGATTTCTAATACTCTATCAGCAATGAAATCCTTACGAGTACGATTGGATTCCACAATGGCCTCAATCAAATTCTCCGGCACATCCTGATAGTTGGCCAGCAGCTGCTTGGTATCCTTGGGCAGGCAGTAGCCACCGTAGCCAAAGCTAGGATTATTGTAGTGGCTGCCAATGCGAGGGTCCAGACACACGCCATCAATAATTTGTTGCGTGTCCAAGCCCTTCATCTCAGCATAGGTATCCAGCTCGTTGAAGTAGCTGACACGCAAGGCCAAATATGTATTTGCAAACAGTTTGACCGCTTCAGCTTCCGTGAATCCCATAATCAAGGTATCAATATTCTCCTTGACGGCGCCCTCCGGCAGCCGCCCGGCAAAGGGTTTTGCGGCCTGGACCAGGCGTGGGGTCTCGGCATCCGTGCCTACGATGATACGGCTAGGGTACAGATTGTCATACAGTGCCTTGCTCTCACGCAAAAACTCAGGACTGAAGATAATATTCTTGCTACCCATTTTCTCACGAATGGATGCAGTATAGCCAACAGGAATAGTGGATTTGATTACCATAATGGCATTGGGATTATAGTGCATAACCAGCTTGATTACAGTCTCAACAGCGCTAGTATCAAAGAAATTTTTCTTGCTGTCGTAGTTGGTGGGCGCAGCAATTACTACGAAATCCGCATCCTTATAGGCAGCTTCAGCATCCAAGGTAGCTACCAAATTAAGTTCCTTCTCTGCCAAATACTTTTCAATATAATCGTCCTGAATAGGGGATTTTTTGTTATTAATCATCTCCACCTTTTCCGGCACGATATCTACAGCCGTAACCTGATGATGCTGGCTGAGCAATGTAGCAATGGACAAACCCACATAACCAGTACCAGCAACAGCGATTTTTAAATCCTTAAAATCCTTCATGTTCTTGATGCTCCTTTATTGCATATAAAATTCTTTATACCATTCAGCAAATTTGCGCAGTCCCTCCCGCAATGAGGTGCTAGGCTTAAAGCCAAAATCCCTTTCCAATGCACTTGTATCCGCATAGGTCACAGGCACATCGCCTGGCTGCATGGGCACCAGCTCTTTATGAGCCTCGAAGTCATAATCAGCAGGCAGCACGCCGGCACGCACCAGCTCCTGCTGCA
>CAMFZA010000164.1 GCA_946002345.1 uncultured Phascolarctobacterium sp.
AAACTATACAATAACGTATCATATTTTCGTAACAACCCAGAAGCCTCCCGCTTCTCACCTAGCGGTCAGCACTCGACAGGGTTGGATATGATATTTTTCTGCGGGTGGATTTATTCTGCCCGCTTTTATATTTTGTAAGCAGTCCGCTTACCTGGTGTCCCTGGAGGTGAATTGTCATAGCCAAAGAAAGCTTGCGTATCAACGAAGAAATTCGTGCGCGTGAAGTGCGTGTTATTACTGCTGATGGCGAACAGCTTGGCATTATGTCCGGTCGTGCAGCCCAACAACTGGCAGTGGAAAGACATTTAGATTTAGTTGAGATTGCTCCCACAGCGAAACCGCCCGTGTGCAAAATTATGGACTACGGCAAGTTCCGTTACGAGCAACAAAAACGTGAAAAGGAAGCCCGTAAGAAGCAAAAAACCTTCGACATTAAAGAAGTGAAGCTGCGCCCCGGTATCGAGGATCACGACTTTAACGTTAAGTACAAGAATGCAGTTCGCTTCCTGGAAGATGGCGACAAGGTAAAGGTTACCATCATGTTCCGTGGCCGTGAGCTGTCCCATCCTGAGCTTGGCGAAGTACTGCTGAATAAGATGGCAGAGCAGTTAAAAGAAATTGCCGTTGTTGAAAGAGTACCCAAATTAGAAGGCAAAAACATGATTATGATTGTTGCGCCGAAACCTGCTAAATAATAGAGGAGGAAATTACCATGCCGAAAATGAAAACCCGTAGAGCTGCTGCAAAGCGCTTCAAGAAAACCGCTTCTGGTGAATTCAAACATTTTAAAAACTTCAAGAGCCACATTCTCGAACATAAATCTCCTGCACGTAAGAGAAACCTGCGCAAAGCAGCTCTGGTTCACAAGACTGATAAAGAGCATGTTGCAAAGATGCTCCCCTACGCTTAATTTTTAGAGATTTTAAAGGAGGATATTACAAATGGCAAGAGTTAAAGTGGGCGTAACCGCTCATCGTCGTCATAAACACATTCTGAAACTGGCTAAAGGCTACTATGGTTCTCGCAGCAAACAATTCAAAAAAGCTAACGAGCTGGTAATGAAAGCTCTCTCCTATGCTCGTCGTGACCGTCGCGCTAAGAAGCGTGAGTTCCGTCGTCTGTGGATTGCTCGTATCAACGCTGCTACCCGTGCTAACGGCATGAGCTACAGCCGTTTCATCTGCGGCCTGACCAAGGCTGGCATCAACCTGAACCGCAAAGTTTTGGCTGACATGGCTATTTTCGACGCAGCTGCATTCGCAAAATTGGTAGAAGCAGCAAAGGCTGCTCTGTAAGAGTAAAAATGAAAAGCTCGCTCCACTGGGGCGGGCTTTTTTGTTTGACGTTGCCCCCTAAGGTGAGTATAATGTTACTATGATTATTTTGCTCAGGGCATAGAAAGGAGGTTCGAGCATGCGTAAATCCATAGAACATGAATTAAAGCAGGAGCAAATAACGGATTATGAACGCAATCAGCTTATTCGTTACCAAAAGCGGCTCCATTATCGCAAGCTGATGCGCAAAATTGCCAATATTAACCGCAGCACGCTCATCGGACTTTCCTTCGTGATTTTGATCCTGCTGGGTGCTTTTCTTTTGGCTCTGCCTATTTCCCACGCCAGTGGCCAATGGGGCAATCCCTTGGATGCGCTGTTTACGGCTACCTCCGCTTCCTGTGTTACCGGCCTTGCCGTGTGGGATACGGGCAACGAGTTGAGCTTTTTTGGCCAAATGGTGATGATTTTTCTCATTCAGGTAGGTGGCATTGGCATTATGACCATTTCCACCCTGTTTAATTTTGGCCTGCATAAGAGGATGAATATTCGCCAACGCTTGCTGGTGCAGGACTCCTTGAATCAGGATGACCCAGGTGATGTAAGACGCGTTGCTGTGAGTGTTTTCAAATATACCTTTTTAACAGAATTTTTCTTTGGCACGGTGCTGGCGCTGTATTTTTATTATTCCCTGGATATGGGTGTTAAGGGCATTTATTGGGGCTATTGGCACGCTATTTCCGGCTTTTGTAATGCGGGCTTTGATCTAATAGGTAACTTCCAAAGCTTGGTGGGTTTTCAGGGAGATGTGGCACTGAATATTTGCTTCATTTTGCTGATTGTCATCGGCGGCTTGGGCTTTACTGTTATTGATGACCTGCTGGAAAAGCGGTGCTGGAAGGGACTGACAGTACATTCCAAGATTGTGCTTGTGGTGAATGCCATCCTTTTAATCGGTGGCACGGTGCTGATTTGGCTGCTGGAGCATCACAATCCGGATACCATTGGCCATGTCAGTGGGGGACAACAGTGGTTGGCTTCTCTGTTCCAGTCCGTTTCCTTGCGTACTGCCGGCTTCAATACCATGGATTTGGCTTCCCTGACTCAGGCCACCATGTTCTTCATGATGCTGATGATGTTTATTGGCGCTTCACCCACCTCCACCGGTGGTGGCGTAAAAACTACTACCTTTGCCGTACTGCTGGCATCAACCTTTGCGCTGCTGCGGGATAAAAAGGATGTAGTGCTCTTTAAGCGCCGCATAGATTCCACCATTATCAATAAAAGCTTGGCCGTATTTTTATTGGCAATCTCTTGGGTGGCCATGGCAGTGTTTTTGTTGCTGGTGCTGGATGACAAAAACCATCCCTTCCACTTCGTTCTCTTTGAAGTTTTTTCCGCCATGGGCACTGTTGGTATGGGCATTGGCATTACGCCGGAGTGGAACCCCTGGTGCAAGCTGGTGCTGATTATAACCATGTTCATTGGTAGAATCGGCATTTTGACCTTTGGCATGTCCTTCTTTAATAAAAAGGTGGACAAGCTGCGATATCCCACAGAAAATATCATGATTGGTTAATGAGGTAGCAAGATGAGTAAGGCAAAAAGAAAACAATTTTTAGTAGCGGGCCTGGGCCTGTTTGGCACCAGTGTGGCTGTAACCTTGCAGGGACTGGGCTATGAGGTCTATGCTCTGGATAGCGATGAAAGCATTGTGCAGGATTTAAGCATCCAGCTGCCCTATGTGGTATGTGGGGATGCCAGCGACAAAAAAACACTGCAATCCCTGCCCTTAGAGGACGTGGATGTGGCCGTGGTATCCATTGGTAACGTGGAGCGCAATATGATGGCCACCATGCTCTTAAAGGAGCTGGGCGTAAAGCAGGTAGTGGCCAAGGCCATCAACAATTTGCATGGTGCTATGCTGAGCAAAATTGGAGCGGATAAGGTGGTTTATGCAGAGCGGGATATGGGCGAGCGTGTGGCTCACAATTTGATTTCTGCGGGAGTAATGGATTATATCGAGCTTTCCGGTGAAATCAGCGTCATGAGCCTGTCCATTCCCACGGAGTTTGTGGGCAAAAATTTGATAGAGTCCGATTTGCGTCGGCGCTATGACGTCAATGTTGTGGCTATTAAGCGGGATGGAAGGACCATGGTCAACCCCAAGGCTCAGGAGGTTTTTCAGCCCGGGGACGAGATTATTGTTTTAGGCACTCATGAGGGTGTAAAACGCATGGGAGTGGATTTTTGATGGAATTAACAGCTGTAAATAATCCTCAGGTGAAGGCAGCTGCGGAGCTCAAGCAAAAAAAATATCGTCAGCAGCGGGGCTTGTTTTTGGCAGAGGGCTTGCGCACGGTGGAAGAGGCGGTGGCCTCAAGGCAGGTGGAAAGCATTTTTTATACAGCCATTGAGGACGACAGGACCCGCACCGTGCTGGAGACAGCGGCAGAGCAGCAGGTGAAGCTGTACTGCGTGAGCGAGGCGGTGCTAAAGAAGATTGCCGATACGGAAACGCCCCAGGGCATCATTGCAGTGTGCAAAATGCAGCAGATACAGCTGGAGCAGCTTTTGGCTAAGGGCAAGCTGCTGCTAGTTTTGGACAGAGTGGGGGACCCGGGTAACGTGGGTACTATGCTACGCACAGCCGATGCTGCAGGCATTGGCGGTATGCTGCTCTTGAAGGGCAGCGTGGATGCTTACGCTCCCAAGACAGTGCGCTCCTCCATGGGCTCGCTTTTCCATGTACCAGTTGTGGCAGGAATCAGCGAGGCTGATTTTATTAAGGAGGCCCATAACGCCGGTTATGAGCTGCTGGTAACCTGCCTTGATGGGGCGGATAACCTGTACCAGGCAGATTTGCACGGGAGACTGGCTTTCGTCATGGGCAACGAGGCAAACGGAGTTAGCGATGGCCTGTTGGCGGCGGCGGATAAAAGGGTGTATATTCCCATGGCCGGTCGGGCGGAATCACTGAACGTGGCCATGGCAGCAGGCATCGTGATGTTTGAAGCGCTGCGTAGGCAGCTTTGAAAAAACTTCTTGACAAAAAAACTATTTTATAATATAATAACTACGTTGCCTATGGAGAGGTTCCCGAGTGGCTAAAGGGAGCAGACTGTAAATCTGCCGCGTTTCGCTTCGTTGGTTCGAATCCAACCCTCTCCACCAACACTTCGGCGGCGTAGCTCAGTTGGCTAGAGCATGCGGTTCATACCCGCAGTGTCCGCGGT
>CAMFZA010000165.1 GCA_946002345.1 uncultured Phascolarctobacterium sp.
ATACTATACTTGGTAAGGAATGAATAATTAGAAGGGGAGTGACGATCATATCTTTAAGTAATAGGCAAAAACAAATTGCTGAAATAGTACGTCTTGATGGCCCCATAACCGGTGAACATATTGCAGAAAGGCTTAATGTTACCCGTGCGGCCTTGCGCAGCGACCTGGCTATTTTAGTAATGGGCGGCATTTTGGACGCCCGTCCCAAGGTTGGTTATTTTTACACAGGCAAAAACACCTTGGGCATGCTCATGGAAGAAATTTCCGCTATTACCGTGCAGGATTTGCAGTCCATGCCAGTGGCCATTTCCCATGATAAAAGTGCATACGAAGCTGTTGTAACCATGTTTTTGGAGGATGTGGGTACTGTCTTTGTGTTGGACGAAAACAATCTTTTGACCGGCGTAGTATCTCGTAAGGACCTTCTTAAGGCAGCCATTAATAATAGTGATTTACGCGACATTCCCGTGGTGATGGTGATGACACCGCTTTCTAAAATCATTGTGGCTCAGCCCGAGGAATCCATTGCAACTGCTGCGCGCCGTCTCATCAATAATGAAATCGACTGTCTGCCCGTGGTAAAGATGCTCAATGAAGGCAAGCGCCAATATAAAATTGTAGGCAGAATTACTAAGACTAATTTTACCCGTTTGCTGGTAGATTTGGCAGAGGGAAAGGGAGGTAATTATCATAATACCGAAGAATAATCCGATTATTTATGCTGTGTCCGACTCTATTGGCGAAACTGCGGAGTCCGTTGTTAAGGCCACCACGAGTCAATTTGTAGAAGAAAAATTTGATGTAATCCGCGTCCCCTATGTAAAGGACAAGGAGCAAATAGATCGCGTGTTGGAGGAGGCTGCAGCTAATAATGCTGTGATTTGCTATACCATCGTTTCTCCGGAGCTGCGCGAGCACATGGCTGACCGCGCTCTGGCCAAGGATGTGGAGGTAGTGGATGTTTTGGGCCCCATGCTCAAATCCATCGAAAAAACTACTGGCCTGCTGCCCCGCAACCAAGCCGGACTTATTCACTCCTTGGACCACGACTACTTCAAGCGGGTGGAGGCTGTAGAGTTTGCTGTTAAATATGACGATGGCAAGAATCCGCTGGGCCTTTTGAAGGCAGATATCGTTATCATCGGCGTATCCCGTACCTCTAAAACTCCCTTGTCCATGTATTTGGCCCACAAGCGTATCAAGGTTGCCAACGTGCCTCTGGTGCCGGAGCTGGCTCCTCCTGAGGAGCTCTTTAAGGTGCCGCCCTATAAAATTATCGGCCTTTTGATTGACCCCTTCAAGCTGAACGAAATCCGTGCTGAACGCTTGAAGACCATGGGCTTGAGCGACACCGCCGTGTATGCGGACATGAACCGCATCAACGAGGAGCTGACCTATGCCAAGGGCATCATGCGCCGCTTGCATTGCCAGATTATCAATGTTTCCAATCGTGCTATCGAGGAAACTGCGGGCATTATTTTGGAATATGTGCGCAAAAACAAGGAACGCCACAGCGAAAATTAAATAGTTTAAGAAAAAGAAAAATCATAAGTAAGAAAATGGCTTAGGATTTTTTTAGTGTAATAAATATTATAGTATTTTTTTGGTTGGACTGCAAGGGGCTGAAGCATTTTTTCTAAGAAATTTTCGCAAAAAAAGAGGATTTTACCGTTTTACATTGAATATAAGCAATGTGTAAATTAACGGCGGAGGAATGTATGCATGGACGGAGAATTTGAAAGCTTCAAAGAGCAGGTGCGCAGCACTGCTAACATTGTAGAAGTCATCTCCGGCTATGTACCCCTGAAAAAGCGTGGCCAAAACTTTTGGGGCTGTTGTCCTTTTCACTGAGAAAAAACCCCTTCCTTTGCTGTGAATCCCGCCAAGAACATGTTTTATTGCTTTGGCTGTCATGAGGGCGGGGACATTTTTAAGTTTATCATGAAGATAGAAAGCTGCGATTTTAAAGAAGCCTTGAAGCTTTTGGCAGCACGCTATGGTATACCCGTCCCGGAAAGACAGAAGACAGCAGTGGAAATCAGGCGCGAAAAGCAGCGAGAGCGCATTTATGAAACCAACGCCACTGCCTGCAGGTTTTATCATGCCTGCCTTTTGAAAACTCCCTATGGCAAGGGGGCTTTGGCCTATTTAAATGGACGAGGCATTAACCAGGAGATTATCAACAGCTTTTCCATCGGCTATGCTCTGGACAGCTTTACCTCCTTGCTTAGCAATCTTGGCCGACATGGCTATAAGGGCGAGGAACTGTTGGCAGCAGGGCTGGTGGCCATGGGAAGGCAGCAGCTTTATGACAAGTTCCGCAATCGGGTGATGATACCCATCAAGGACCCTATGGGGAAGATTGTGGGCTTTGGGGGCAGGGTGCTGGATAACAGCACGCCCAAATATTTAAATACAGCAGAAACGGAGTGGTTCAATAAACGGCGTTTGCTTTTTGCTATGGATGTGGCTTACAAGGCCATTCGTACCAGTCGTCAGGCCATTGTGGTAGAAGGCTATATGGATGCTATTAGCCTGCATGCGGCAGGAATTAGTAATGTGGTGGCATCCATGGGCACGGCCTTTGCTGCAGAGCAGGCCAAGCTTTTGCAGCGCATTGCTGACGAGGTGGTGTTTTGCTACGACAGCGACAGCGCCGGACGCAAGGCATCCGTAAGGGCAGTGAGCATTGCCCGCACAGCAGGGCTGAAGGTGCGCATTGCAGGGGTGCCCGAGGGCAAGGACCCGGATGAATATGTGCGTCGTTACGGCAAGGAGGCCTTTCTCAAGGTGGTGGCCGAGGCTCGCGAAGGCATTGATTTTCAGATTGAAGAAACAATTTTGCAAAACGATGTTTCAAATTTAGCAGGAAAAGTTGACGCTGTGTCGAATATACTACCATTCCTATTAGAATGTAAAAGTGAAATTGAAGCTGCCGAGCATATGCGCAGAGTGGCACAAAGGTTGACCATAGACGAGGGCCTCATTGTGGAGGAATATCGTAAGGCAACAAAAAGAAATGGTGTCAAAAGGGAAAGCGCCTATGTGCCTGTGCCCGATGTAAAAAAAATTAGTATTACGCGGCAGGCGGAGGAGCAGCTTTTGGCAGTGCTTTTGGAGGAGCCCTATCTGGCAGAAAATTGTCAGGCAGTGCTGCAGTGCACGGGCTGGAGTGACCCGGTGCTGGCGCAGATTTTTGCCGTACTGCAGGCTTTGATTCAAGCCAACACTTTTACTATTGATAAATTGAATGATGCTTTAGATGGAGCAGGACAGTCAGCCTTGGCAGGGATTAGGACAAGAGCAGTGCCCACGCAGAATGGGGAACAATTTGTAGAAGCTTGTCTGCGCCAGCTGCAACGCAATTATCTAGAGCAGGAATATGAAAAGCATCGTCTGTTGGCGGATGAATACGAGCGTTCGGCGGATGAGCGTTTCATGCAGGAATTGCAAGAAACTCAAAGGATAAAGGATGAAATCAAAAAACTTTATGGATAATCAAAATGAAATGGAAGGAGGGAACACCATGGAAGAAAATACCAGCAAATTGACCCAGGAGCAAATTGATGAATTGGTGCAAAGGGGCAAGTCACAAAATGGTGTTCTCACTTATGGGGACGTTATGGGGACCATCAACTCCTTGGATACCGTATCTTCCGAGGAAGTTGAGCATTTGTATGAGGTTATAACCCGTAAGGGCTTGGAAATAGTGGATGATAATACCTCCGATGATGATGTTTTACCCATGGTTGATGCGGATGAGCCTGCTGATGAAGATATTACTGAGGCGGAGCTGGCCAATCTGACAGTTCCCGAGGGTATCAGCATTGATGACCCGGTGCGTATGTACCTGAAGGAAATCGGTCGTGTACCCCTCCTGGTGGGCGAGGATGAAATTAAGCTGGCTAAGCGCATGGACAAGGGCCGTCAGGCTGAACGCCTGCTGCGGGGTAAAACCATCACCTTGGATGCGCCTGTATTTAGCGGCACGGATGATACAGCTACTCTGCTGGAGAAGGTTAACGGATTCATGGAAGGCGAGTGGCATATGACGGATATGCGCTCCATCTACAAGGTGCTGGAGATGATTAAGGCACGCCAGGAGGCCGGGGACCCCTACAAAATTGAAGATTATGAGGATTTGATTTTTGAATTTACCAAGGATGAGCGTTTGCATTTGCAGCGTCTGATGGTAGAAAATAAATGCTCCATTCCCGATTGCGAGCGTCTGGAGATTCAACGTCCCACCAGCGATAAGGATGTGCATAACCTGTATCAGGTGAAGTCCTTACTGGAGGAGATTAAGGCTCGCTTGAGCGACGGTCGCGAAAAG
>CAMFZA010000166.1 GCA_946002345.1 uncultured Phascolarctobacterium sp.
GCGCGGGGTATACCATGGATTCCAGAACGATCTCGCTCTTTTCGTCGCAGAGGGTGTCACCAGTGGTGGTGTCCTTCAGGCCTACAGCTGCTGCGATATCACCGGAGTAAACCATTTCGATTTCTTCGCGGTGGTTAGCATGCATTTGCAGGATACGACCGATACGCTCGCGTTTACCTTTAGTGGAGTTATATACATAAGAACCAGCAGTCAAGGTACCGGAGTATACACGGAAGAATGCCAGCTTACCAACAAACGGGTCGGTAGCAATCTTGAACGCCAGTGCAGAGAACGGAGCTTCGTCGCTGGACGGACGCTCATCTTCTTCGCCGGTTTCAGGGTTTACACCTTTGATGTTAGGAACATCTGTCGGTGCAGGCATGAATTGGATTACAGCGTCCAGCATGGGTTGAACGCCTTTGTTCTTGTAGGAAGAGCCGCAGCATACCGGAGTCATCTTGCAAGCGATGGTTGCTTTGCGGATACCAGCGACGATTTCTTCCTCGGTCAGCTCTTCGCCTTCCAAGTATTTCATCATCAGCTCGTCATCGCTTTCAGCAACTGCTTCAATCAGAGCTGCACGATATTCTTCAGCTTTTTCCTTCATATTTTCAGGAATTTCGATGAATTCTTCTTCTTTACCCAGCTTATCGTCATAAACGATCGCTCTCATTTTGATGAGGTCTACCATGCCTTCGAAGGTATCTTCGTAGCCGATAGGCAGTTGAATAGGAACAGCGTTGGCATTCAGACGGGTTTTCATCATATCAACTACGCGATAGAAATCAGCGCCGGTGATATCCATTTTGTTTACATATGCCATACGAGGTACGCTGTACTTGTCAGCCTGACGCCATACGGTTTCAGATTGAGGTTCAACGCCGCCCTTAGCACAGAAAACTGCAACAGAGCCGTCCAGAACACGCAGGGAACGTTCAACCTCTACAGTGAAGTCAACGTGGCCCGGAGTGTCGATGATGTTGATACGATGTTTATCAAATTGTTTCTCAGAGCCTTCCCAGTAGCAGGTGGTTGCAGCAGAGGTGATGGTGATACCACGCTCTTGCTCTTGAACCATCCAGTCCATGGTAGCAGCGCCTTCATGAGTTTCACCGATTTTGTGTACTCTGCCGGTATAGAACAGAATACGTTCGGTAGTAGTGGTTTTACCAGCATCGATGTGAGCCATGATGCCGATATTTCTAGTTCTCTCAAGCGGAATTAATCTGCCCACTTCTTAAATCCTCCTCAAAATAACTGAGTCAGGCCATTACCAGCGGTAATGAGCAAATGCTTTGTTTGCTTCTGCCATCTTGTGGGTATCTTCACGTTTTTTAACAGCTGCGCCAGTGCCATTGGAAGCATCCATAATTTCACCAGCTACACGCTCGTACATGGTTCTTTCACCACGCAGGCGAGAGTAGTTTACCAGCCAACGAATACCCAGGGTGGTTTTACGATCAGCACGAACTTCAACCGGAACTTGGTAGTTAGCGCCACCAACACGGCGAGCACGTACTTCCAACAGCGGCATTACATTTTGCATAGCTGCATCGAAAACTTCCAGAGGATCTTTACCAGTTTTTGCACGAACCAGGTCGAATGCATCGTATACAATACGTTCTGCAACGCCCTTTTTACCGTCGAGCATGATTTTATTAATGAAACGAGTTAACAGTTTAGAACCGTACACCGGATCCGGCAGTACGTCTCTTTTGGTTACAGGGCCTTTTCTCGGCATGTGTTTCCCTCCTTAGGATTAAATCATTCTTAATGTTTTCTTGAAATTATTTCTTTGCTTTAGCACGTTTTGCACCGTACTTGGAGCGAGATTGGTTGCGGTTAGCAACGCCTGCAGTATCAAGAGCACCACGAATGATATGGTAACGCACACCAGGAAGGTCCTTGACTCTTCCGCCTCTGATCAGAACAACACTGTGTTCTTGAAGATTATGGCCGATACCCGGGATATAAGCAGTAACTTCGATGCCGTTGGTCAAACGTACACGAGCTACTTTACGCAGAGCAGAGTTCGGTTTCTTCGGGGTAGTGGTGTAAACACGGGTGCAAACGCCACGCTTTTGCGGGCATTCTTTCAATGCCGGTGCAGTAGATTTGCTCTTCAGAACCTCTCTGCCTTTGCGAACCAATTGGTTAATTGTAGGCATATCGGCACCTCCTTTCCAAACAATTAGATTTTAATGATTATAAAAACTTGACTATTGCCAAGCCCTTATCAGGATTTTAGTATTGCAGCAGCTGCAGCCTTTACGTTAATGCTGCAGGCTCTGCCAATTTCCAGCATGCTTTCCGTGGTTACGGCAGGCACATGGTTGGCTTCGCACAGCTCAAGCAGCTTTTTGGTAACTCTTTCGTCCGCATCATTGGCGATGTAGACTACCTCAGCCGCCTGCCTTGCTACAGCCTTTTGCGTCTGCTTCACACCTACGGTGCGTTGCTCAGCCTGTTTCAAAGCCTCAAGCGTCATTGGATTACCTCCTTGCCAGAGCGCATAGGTCTCCCGCGATACTTGTATATTGTAACATCTTAAACAATGCGTGTCAACACTTTTCAGCAATTTTTTTCAAAATTTTAGACACGCGAAAAGCAGTAATAATGCGCATCTTGTTTTCCACGCAGCCAAGTGTATCATTGCTCTGAGCACGGACAAGTCCCGCCCAAGTAAACAGCTTCTTAAGGCTCTGCCAAAACCCAAAAACCAAAAATATACTTCACAAAACAAAAACCGCTATGTATACATTGTTACAACATAGCGGTTTAGTATCGTATTTTCTTTGCCTCTGAAAGCGGATAATATCTGCCTTATTCCGCGATTTCCTTTTTCGCAGGGCTAATAATTGCTACAATTACATAGGTCACAATGCACACAATCCATTCCAAATAGATGACATTGGGGAAAATGCGCACTGCAGGACAGAATTTGTATAAAAGAATTGTTACAAGACCTGCCAGCAGAGTCCAGAAGCCGGCAGCCTTGGAGGTATAACGGGGGAAGAACAAAGCCACAAACACAATCATGGTGAAGGCAGCTGTCAGTGCCAGGCCTATCATAATCGTACCCAAAATACTGGACACCGTCATGGCCAGCCCCAAGGTCAGGATGCCGCTGATCATTACACACAAGCGAGTTACCATGAGCTGCTTCTTATCGTCACAATCAGGCTTGATAAAGCGCTTATAAATATCACTGGAGAACAGTGTACCTGCACTCAAAAGCAAGTTGCAGGCGGTGGAAACATCTGCAGCCCACAGAGCCGCCAAGGTAACACCAGCGACCATCGGTTGCAGGCCCACAATTACCTGGGGCAGAGCTAACGCAGCCTTAACCTCGGGGAACATAGCCTTAGCCACAATACCCAAAAAGGCGGCCAAAACGCCCACAGGAAGCATGATAATGCCGCCCCATACGAAGCCTTTTTTCGCAGTTTCGGCATCCTTGGCACCCAAGGATATTTGCAAAATGCTTTGCAAGGACAGATTTACAGTGATCAAGGTCAGGCACCAGCTGGCAATGGTCATAGGGCCAACACCATCAATGAAGCTGAACCAGGGCACATTAGCGGGCAGAGCTGCGGCCAAATTATCCATGCTGCCAATTTTATTGAATTGAATAATAGTTGCAATCAGGATACCTGCATAAATCAGCACAAAGTTCAAAACATTGGACAAGGAGGCGGACCACATGCCGCCGATGAAGGTAATGCCGATAAAGGTAATAGCGCTGACGATCATGCCGCTTTGGAAGTCAAAGATATCCGGTAAAATTGCATGTAAAATGCTACCGCCAGCAATATATTGAAGAGAAATTATAACCAGCTGAATAACAATCTGGCACAACACACCTAAAATTACTGCACCGGTACCATGATGGCGCTCAATAAGCTCAGTAATAGTCGTAATATTTTGCTCGCGATACTTTTTCGCCATAAACAAGCCCATGACAATGGCACCCAAAGCCCAAGCAATAGTATACCAGCCAGCACTCAGACCTACGCGGAATGCATGCTCGGATACGCCAATAGTGGAAGCACCACCTACGGCCAAGCCGATAATAGTAACGCAAATCAAGGGTGCAGACAGCTTGCGTCCGGCAAGAGCATAGTTTTCATTGTTGCCTTCACTACGTTTCTTGGCATACCAGGAGATGCCAAATAAAGCAGCAATGTACAAAATTAAGATTACAAGTGAAACAGGCACAAAAAATCCTCCTTTAGATTACTTTAGAATAATACATATCCGGAAGTTTATTTTTTACTATTGTCTACTATTCGTCAACGAATTATTCAGATTTTGACAAGAATTTTTCA
>CAMFZA010000167.1 GCA_946002345.1 uncultured Phascolarctobacterium sp.
CATCAAGGAAAGCATTGCCAAGGCCAAGGACGGCAGCGAAATCATTAGCCGCACCCCCATGGTCACGGGCAAGGGTCAGCGCTATTTTATCAGCAAGTTTTTAGAGACCAAGGACGCCGAAGCATTGGCCGCCATTACGGAAGAAGAACTGCAGCTACAGCGTGAAGACGACCTCTTTGCTAGCACAAATGCAGACTCTGGCAGCAATGGCGACTATAAGCCCCAGCTGACGGCAGAGGAGCTGAACGCATTGGATGCCGAAGCCAAGGAGGTTGCAGCAGCACTTGGTGAGGCAGATGATTTGGAGCCTTTAGACAAAGCTCATAATGAGCTGGAGTCCATCAATAATGCAGGTAGTGATGCTGAACTGGAAGGTATTGACGAATAATAAAGGAGGAAAACAAAATGAAGCTTTTAGAGATTTTACAATTTGTGGGTCTCATCGCCGAAAGAATTATGTTCTGGAAGAAAAATAATAACGCTACTAAGAACGAGCGCAAGGAGGAAGGCCAAAATGGGAAATAAGCTTTACTACACACTCATAGCTGTGCTGGCCTTACTTTTTGGCACCATTGCCTACTGCTTTGCCAGTAATGAGCATTATTCCGGCATTTGCGTGCATGTTTTAGATGGCGACACAGTAGATGTGGTAGACGATGGACAAAACCTCCACCGTATGCGCATCACCGGTCTAGATGCACCGGAGCTCTCCCAGCCCTATGGCCAGCAGGCCAAAACTGAACTCAAGGAGCTTATTCTAGGCAAAGAAGTAACTGTCATCCCCATGGGCATGGATAAATACAAGCGAGAATTAGCCATTTTACGCATTAATACCACCATAGGTCAAATTGATGTAGCCGAATGGATGATAAATAAGGGTGCAGCCTTCGACTGGGGCGGGAAATACTACAAAGCGCAGGATTACGCCCAGAAAAACAGGCTTGGCGTGTGGTCCGACAGCAGGTTTCAAGAGCGGCCTTGGCTTTATCGGAGGCGAATTGAATAAGCAAAATCCCACATTACTACTTCATGAGTAGAAAATGTGGGATTTTGTTATTCATGTTCCGTTTATCACATAGCTACAAATATAGTATATTTTTATCACTCCTGTGAATTTACCAAAAATAACGTTCGTTTTTGGCTTAATAAGGGGCTGAAGCATTCAAGGGTAGCCCTAAGAAGTAAGTAATAAGTAAGTAAGTAAGAGCATACCAACACGCGCTCAAAACGGTACGAGGCAACGATTAAGGAAAAACTATCAAAACACACCTGCCGTGGCCAATCAAGAGCACTATTCTTAGAATATCCTCTTGACGAACCATCAGATAGGTGTGTTTTTATTAGCATTGTTAGAATTCTTTCTAACTCATTACAAGCTTTTTGAGGGCACAAATTATTTGATTGTACTCAATATCTGTCGCATATGAAAACTGTTTGCGGTATTTGTCCCACATATTTTTCAGCTCCATGCTTTCTTCAATATTAGAAATAATAGTTGGCACATCTTTAATTTGTTCAGTAGTACCTCGATGCTTTGCAGTCGCCATTATCGCATCTTTAAGCACCAGCTCATTAAACTTCTGTGTCGTAGATAGTATATACATATCGTAGTAATCTCTTGGACGAGTGTTGAATACACCTCGACGGAGAATAGTTTCTATTTTTTCTGCCAAAACAGTTTCTATATTATACGCCCACAGCTCATAGGATTTATCTTCACTGAATATTTCAGAAAAGGTATGCCGTACCGCATGTGGAGTAATTACATCACCAGTGGATACATCAATACTAAGCGGAGTCAACAAGGTATCGAACCTTGCGTTTAACATAACACGGTATCCACCATATATATCATCTTCCCTGATTGGAGAAATCTTAGCTATTTCAAATGATACGCCATCATCTAAAGCAACATCAAAAATACTTTGCAAAGCATTGCAGATTGCTTCTGGTTTTAGAGGCAGATTCTTTAGGGTAGTATCCATATCCATAGTTGCACGATTATCTAAACCAACTATTGAAGCTACTAACATTCCACCTTTTATCACAAATTTATCTTTAAAAGTGGACACAGAGAGACGGACAAGCAGACGCTCAAACATATAGTTTTGTAAAATGACCTGTGCAGGTATATTCTTTTGCTTAGCTATATTACGCACCTTGGCTTTCAAACTCATTGCCTGACTCATAGCAGCACCTCCAAATAATGACGTAAAACATTAGATATTCGCATCTGTTGCGAATAATAATATAATTTATTTAGGTCTTTACCAGGTTTTTGTGCATAATGCTTTAATGCAGCCAGGAAAGTTTCTGTACTTAATTTATTTCTACTTCTGACGATATCACAAATTGTACGTTCTAGGTCATATGTAGGAACAATATTACCGGCAGGCGTTTTCATAGTCGTTCTACCAAGCTCAAACAACTCTGGTTTAATATAATACACTTTGCACTCTGTTTTTATAGCTGCAGAAGGAATACTATCAGATTGCGCTGTAATAGTATGCTCAAAGGGTGTACGGTCAGAAATTCCATGAAGAAAAAGCGCTGTTTCATGAGAAAAAATGATTTTATCAGAGCGATTACTTATGGATAACAACTCATCCTGCATGTCGTCAGGAAGGATATACTGACCTTTCACTATACGGTGAATTTTTTCTGCTTTACATAATTTATAGAGCATAGCTTTAGAGATACCATGAAGTGCTGCCACTTTAGTTTCGATGATTCCTCCATTAGCTTTTGCGATATTTTTCAGCTCGTTAATGTAGTCCATACTATCACCTCATTTCTATCCAATAATATTATATCTTAAATTATGATTAAAGTCAACGATAGCGAATCTAATCAATAAATATTATTATCAATATTATGACTAAAGTAAACTAATTGGGAGCATACCAGCATGCTCTCAAAATTGTGCGTGGAAACGACTGAAAAATAATGATCCTAACACACCTACTGTAGTCAATCAAAAGCTTTCCTTGCGGACATAAAAAATCCCCCGACTGCAAGCAATCGGGGGATTAGTTCGTAGTTAATAACTACCAAGTGCTGCTAGTGCAGCGGGTAATTATTTAATTTCTACGGTAGCGCCAGCTTCTTCCAGTTTAGCTTTCAGAGCGTCAGCGTCAGCCTTGGAGATCTTTTCTTTTACAGGAGCGGGAGCGCCGTCAACCAGAGCTTTAGCTTCTTTCAGGCCCAGGCCAGTAGCTTCGCGAACAGCCATGATTACGTCGAATTCGGTCTTTTCAGCAGCAGCTTCAGCAGCAGCCGGAGCAGCAGCAGCTACAGCTACAGGAGCAGCAGCGGATACGCCAAATTTTTCTTCCAGAGCCTTTACCAATTCGGACAGCTCGAGTACGGTCATGGATTCAATAGCTTCGATGATTTGATCTTTATTCATTATTGTTACCTCCAGTAATAAGTAATTTTTAAATTTTATTTAAGCTGCCTTATGCAGCACGCCGCAGGTGATTAAGCGGACTCTTTTTGTTTGCGTACAGCATCCAGTGCGTATACAACGTTGCGGATAGTACCTTGCAGTACATTGACAAAGCCAGAGATGGGAGCATTCATGCTGCCAAGCAGTTTGGCAACCAAAACTTCCTTCGGCGGCAGAGCAGCCAGGGCTTTGATTTCTTCGGCGCCGATAACTTTGCCGTCCAGCACGCCAACCTTAACTTTCAGTTCTTTGTTTTCTTTTGCGAAATCGCAAATGATCTTTGCAACTGCTACAGGATCTTCCGGAGCAACAGCGATAGCGGTGTTCTTCTCCAGAGAAGGCTCCAAACCTTCAATACCAACTTCTTGTGCAGCAATGCGCAGCAGAGTGTTCTTTACTACGTTGTAGTGAACGCCAGCTTCACGCATTTTGCGACGCAGAGCGGTATCCTGAGCAACAGTCAAACCACAGAAGTCAACCAAAATAGTGCACTTAGAAGTAGAGAGCAGCTCTTTAATCTCAGCGATTTTGGCAACTTTTTCAGGTCTAATAACTGCCATTGGATTGCACCTCCTTTTTTGAATGATTTTTATTAAATCAAAAAGACCTCTCGGCCGTAGCCGGAGGTCGGAAGGTCTACATATATCTTCACGCTCCAGCCTCGGCAGGCGTAGTTAAAACTTACGCACGGTGGCACCTGCTGTCTATTGCCCGATTATCTTCTGATTTAGTAAAATTAAGTAATTCTACAATTATTTGTTGCTGTTAGCCTTCAGAAC
>CAMFZA010000168.1 GCA_946002345.1 uncultured Phascolarctobacterium sp.
CTGAAGCTATTAAAATTTTTAGAAGAAACTATATCCAAGAAAAAATCGTAGGCTCTGAACGCATTACGGAAGAGAATATTCCGGAAAAGGCTTTTCGTGAGGCATTGGCTAATGCATTGATTCATCGAACTTGGGATATCCGTGCTTCCATCCGCATAGCTATGTATGCCGATAGAGTGGAAATTGTGTCACCTGGAGGTCTTCCTGTGGGTGTAAGCTATGGAGAGTACATGGCTGGCTATGTTTCGGTTCTTCGCAATCCGATTATTGCCAATGTTTTCTTCAGGCTCAAGTATGTGGAAACATTTGGCACTGGCATCAGACGCATTATTGATGCGTATCGGGATTCATCGGCTGAGCCAAAGTTTCAAGTTTCGGATAATGCAGTCGTGGTAACTCTTCCTCTATTGGAGACAGACATTGCAGTGAGTGAGGACGAAGAGAGAATCATGCTACTGCTGCAAAAGTATAAGACTATGTCTAGCAGTGATATTGTGGGCGTTAGTGGATATAACAAGGCTAAAGTTATTAGGTTGTTGAATTCGTTGCTAGAAAAGAACAAGATCAAAAGGATTGGTGTTGGCAGGGGAACGAGGTACGGAGTATGATTGTTTTTGCACTTGACTAATCAAAAAAGTTGACACTACTGATAAGAAGTGATAATGACTGATATTTAGACAAGGGAGATGAATTATATTAATGCAGTACTTTACACGTTTTTTCGAAAACCTTCAACAGGATCTAAAAGCATTCCTCTATTGGTGCCTAGTCTTTACTATATTTAGGATTACGTTCATTTGGGTATATAGCAGCCAATTGAACGGTAATTATGCTGAAGTGCCTATGGCCTTGTTCTTGGGTGCTCGCTTGAGTTTAAAGACGGCTGGTATTATGGCCTTAGTTGGTTTTATTTTGGCTTCTTTACCCAACATTATTACAAAGAATTGGCCTGCTGCAAAGGTGAGGAATATTTGGCACGGAATTGCTTTAGTTTTCTTTTCTATTTTTTTTATGTCGCGCATAGCTTATTACAAGATTTTCAATGCCGCCTTCAATATGATGCTCATCAATGGTGTTCATGACGATATCAAGGCGATATTTGTAACTGCTATTGAAGAGTATCAGCTTTTATGGCGTTTGCCTGCTGCTATTTTACTGGGTTTGGTGCTTTCCTATGGTCTGTGTTTGTTTTTGCGCAAAACTAGTGTCATTGAATTTAAGAATGTTAAGTATAAAAAAGTAACCATGGCTTTGTCCTTGCCTGCAGTTGTTGCTCTGTGGGTATTCGTAAGGTTCGGAGGGTCCTTTGACTACAACGATTCCATTAATTGGCTCAGCGCAGCACGCCTGAATTCGAATTTGCTCAATGAAGCTATTTTGGATGATGGACAAGCACTATACAGAGTGCGTGATATCAAGAAAAAACGGGATACCGCCAATAAAGTTGATTTTACTTCAGAGGAGTTGCGGGGGATAATTTCTGCATCTGGTGGTAATAAGAGTGCCGCTACTCTGGACGAAGCTTTTTTGCGCACGGTTAAGCAGCCTAAGCTTCAAACGCAACCTCATAACGTATTCTTAATCGTTGGCGAAAGTTTTGGTAATTGGCCTTTTTTACCTAAATTTGCCCATCTGGGCATCGTTCCGAAAATGCAGGCACTGATGAATTCGGAACATGGTGCCTATATACCCACGATGCTTCCTAATGGAGGAAATACTATAAATGCTGTAAATGGACTAGTAACAGGATTGCCTGAGAATGGAATTTATGCAAACTACCAGCCGATTAGCTTTAAGGAAAAATATGCAGCCGGGATGGGTAATATTATGAAAAGTCTTGTCTATAAGACGGTATTTTGGTATGGTGGTTACGCTGGTTGGGAGGATGTCAAGAAGTTTGCTGAAGCCCAAGGCTTTGATGAATTCCATTGTGCTGATGAGTTCGGAACAGACACTGATAATGTTTGGGGTTGTGACGATGCAGTACTCTTTAAGCATACAGAGCAGTACTTGAACAAGCAACAGAAGGATGACAAGGTTTTTCATATGATTCTCACCATGAGTAATCATGCACCTTACATTATTGATGTTGATAGGTTGGGTTTCCCCAGGGAAGCAGTGCGAGCAAAGCTACCTGTGGATATAAGCAAAGACAACAATACCTTGACGGAGCTTGGACACATTTGGTATGGTGATAAGACCATGGGAGATTTTGTGGCAAATGCTCAAGGGATCTTTCCTGATAGCCTTTTCGTCATCACTGGAGATCATATGGAGCGCTTTACCTTGGCTGTGGAGCAGGATGCAAGGGTATTGATGTCAGTGCCTTGTATTTTTTATGGCGCGGGCGTGAGTCCTTCTTGGTTCAACGCCAATAGTGTAGGTAGCCATATTCAGGTAGCGGGAACGCTGGCCGAAATTTTAGGCCCACAAGGCTTTACTTATGCAAGCCTGCAGTCTAGCATGTTTGACAGTGATACTGCATTTAACCAACGCTTGTATGCAAGCAATGGCGAAATTACCATGCAGGATAAAATCCAAGAGAATGCTAAAAAGTATATTGCTGATATGCGCAAAATTGCCGCTTGGAGGGTTATCAAAGGAAACAGCATAGAGAATTAAGAAAAGGACGCTAGAAGCTGATTCTAGCGTCCTTTTGAGCGTTTTTCACATGTTAAAATGCATAAAAAGTTGATAAAGAAAGGTATAAGTAGTATACTGTATACGTATAAGTGTAAATATCCTTGGGGGGTTATCTATACTCTTAAATAAGCATATAGAAATAAAAGTACTATAGAAAACGAATAGCGTCAGTGGTTGGTGCTTTTTGAAAGACATGCAGGAAAAAAGAGAAAATAATAGCTTAAGGTATACAAAAATGGCTAATGTAACTGTTGTGATATTAACGAAGAACGAAGAACTGAATATAGTAGGTGCTATAGAAAATGCTGTGAGTAAAGAAAACAGATGCAAAACATATACCTAAAAATACTGAAAAGTAATATAATGAGCAGTAGAACTACTAATATCATATATAATCAAGGTGGGAATGAGCCGATGAAAAAAATCCAAAATTTAGTAATAGCTGCCCTATTAATTATTTGTCCGATAATATTTCAGCTAACACTGGTGGACAATCAATCCTTTAGATGGGCGCACTATAGATGGCATCTGTTTATTGCGAGTCTATTTTTGGTAGTCATGAATCGTTTTCGAGATAGTAAAAAGATGCTACTTAATTTTACGGTTTTATATGCAATAGCGGGCTTTTCTATTCCTATACTCTTTAAATACACAAAAGGAACTGGCCTAAATGGAGAATTTTGCTGGGATGAGGCTTCCTTCGCGCTTGGCTTACTTAGTATTATTTTCACGCCGATCCTTTCTGTTAGGCAGTTAGACTATAAGCTTACTGGCGTTTTGGCAGCCATAGAATTCGTTTTTATTCTGCCATATTGTGCCAATCTGGCTTATGCCAGCATAGCTCATGATTTAATTGATGTTAATGCTTTTAATGCTCTTTATCAGACAAATATTAAAGAGGTTGGGGAGTTTTTGTTGAGCTCTGCACCGCTGCATGGGTATGTTTCTTTGGTAGCAACATTGTGCGCTTTATGTGCTTTTCTATATTGTACCCTGAGCGATGTTGAGGCCATTCCTGCAGCTGATGATATGAAAAAGATGCTAGCGATAGGCTTGGCGTTGAGGCTTGTTGCTCCCTAAAGCTTTATTATTCTTCTTCTTTGTCGTCCGTAAGCTTGGTTTGGCCTAGGTTAGTTCTTAGTGTTTCCCTTGTATACTTATATCTATCTGAGGCAAAGCTTTGAGTTTCGTCATAGCGATTGGACTGCACGTTGAGTAAACCGCAGATGAGCTCGTAGGTCAAGTCATTGGTAAAATATTCCTTTTGATGAGCCGTGAGAGCTTTGGTGGTTTCGGGATACAGGCTGCGATATTCAGGGGAAAGATATAAGAACATTGGGATGCGCAGTGCTGCAAAGGGGTTCATATCTGGATTGCGGCGTCCATTGGGAACGGTGCCATGGTCGGAGAAATATAGCATAGCCTGTAGGTTTAGATTGTCCTTGGCATATTTATAGATTTCAGAAAGGACATAATCAGAGTAATACAAGGAGTTGTCGTAGTTCAAGGGAGGCTCGTTTTTGCTTGGATCTCCCCATTTGTCAAACTCTTCTGGATAGAGATTTTGGTAGTTGTCATT
>CAMFZA010000169.1 GCA_946002345.1 uncultured Phascolarctobacterium sp.
TCCTGTACCAGATTATGTGGATGAAAATGTATCCGATAAGGTTGTAAAGATTATCCAATCCTATACTGGTGTAGTGAATAAAATGGTTTGGAGGAAGTTCTAATATGAATATCCTAGTTACTGGCGCAAAAGGTATGGTTGGCACCGCATTGGTTGCCAACCTTAAAAACATCAAAGAGGGTAAGAATAGAACCCGTCCTAATATCAAAATCGAGGAAATCTATGAATATGATTTGGGAAATACATATGAAGATTTGAACAGTTATTGTGAAAAAGCTGATTTTGTGTTCAATCTGGCTGGTATAAATCGTCCCAAAACACAGGAAGAGTTTATGCAAGGTAATTTTGGCTTTGCTTCTACATTGCTGGATACACTGAAAAAGCATAACAATAAAGCTACGGTTATGCTTGCAAGTTCCATCCAAGCGACCTTAATTGGACGCTATGGAGAGTCTGAATATGGCAAGTCCAAGCTGGCAGGGGAAGAATTGTTCTTTGAGTATGGCAGGGAAGTAGGAGCGAAGGTTGCTATATATCGCTTTCCTAATTTGATGGGCCACAGTAGACCTAATTACAATTCCGCTGTATCCACCTTTTGCAATGCTGTTGCTAATGATTTGCCTTTTACAGTAAATGATCGTAATACTGAATTAGAGTTGTTATACATTGATGATTTGGTAGAGGGCATGTTTGATTTGCTGGAAGGTAAAGAGCATCATTGTGAATATCCCTTGGCTAACAAAGAAATTAATGGTGTAGTATATGATGGCTTGACACCTTTTGAAGTAAAAGAAGGCCGTTATTGCTATGTGCCTATTACTCATAAAGTAACTTTGGGAGAGATAGTTGATTTATTGCAAACCTTTAAAGAACAGCCTAAAACTTTGATAATACCCGCTATTCCCAATGGTAGCTTCGCTAAGAAGCTATATAGTCTGTATTTGACCTATTTGCCGAAGGATAAAATTTTATTTGATTTAAAAATGAACTGCGATGCTCGTGGCTCATTTACGGAATTGATTAAAACCTTAGACCATGGGCAGGTAAGTGTGAATATTTCTAAGCCTGGTATTACGAAAGGTCAGCATTGGCATAACAGCAAATGGGAATTCTTTATTGTTGTTGCTGGTCATGGTTTGATTCAAGAGCGAAAAATTGGCACTGATGAGATTGTGGAATTCGAAGTAAGTGGCGAAAAGATTCAAGCCATCCATATGATTCCGGGGTGGACACATAACATTATCAATTTGTCCGAGACTGAGAATCTTGTTACTGTTATGTGGGCTAATGAACAGTTTGATCCGGAGAGACCTGATACTTTTGGAGAGAACGTGTAAGGTAATGCTTATGAACAATATTTTAGTTACAGGTGCAGCGGGCTTTATTGGCTTTTATCTGGCCAAGAGGCTGCTGGAGCAAGGTAAGAAGGTAATCGGTATTGATAATGTGAACGATTATTATGATTTACGTCTGAAGAAATTTAGGCTGGGCATTTTGGCTAAGTATGAAAACTTTACCTTTATCAAGGGTGATTTGGCCGATAAGTTGTTGATAGATAAAATATTTGCCGAGTACAAGCCTAGCATAGTGGTAAATCTAGCAGCTCAGGCTGGTGTGCGTTATAGCATAACCAATCCTGATGCCTACATAAACAGCAATATTATTGGCGTCTATAACATCTTGGAAGCCTGTCGTCATTCCTACGATGGTGGTGCTAGTGGGGTGGAGCATTTGGTTTATGCCTCCAGCTCCAGTGTCTACGGCTCCAATAAAAAGGTGCCCTATAGCACCGATGATAAAGTGGATAACCCTGTTAGCCTGTATGCAGCCACGAAAAAGAGCAATGAGCTTTTGGCCCATGCCTATAGCAAGCTATATAACATTCCTAGCACTGGGCTGCGCTTCTTTACAGTGTATGGTCCTGCAGGACGCCCGGATATGGCCTATTTTGGCTTCACAAATAAGCTGCGTGCCGGAGAAAAGATTCAAATCTTTAACTACGGCAATTGCAAGCGTGACTTTACCTACGTGGATGACATTGTGGAAGGCGTGATTCGCGTGATGCAAAAGCCGCCTGCCAAAGCAGTGGGTGAGGATGGGCTGCCCTTGCCGCCTTATGCAGTGTATAACATTGGCAATAATAGTCCGGAAAACTTGCTGGACTTCGTGGATATATTGCAGCAGGAGCTGGTGCGTGCCGGCGTGCTGCCTGCTGATTATGACTTCGAGGCCCATAAGGAGCTAGTGCCCATGCAGCCCGGTGATGTGCCTGTGACCTATGCGGATACTAGCGCCTTGGAGAGAGACTTTGGCTTTAAGCCTAGCACCTCCTTGAGAGAGGGTTTACGTAAATTTGCTGAATGGTATAAAGAGTTTTATATGAAATAAAGGAGCATAAGCTGACATGAAAGATTTTAACGACTTAAGGATTACAGTGGCCGGCACAGGCTATGTAGGACTTTCTATTGCTACATTGCTCAGCCAGCATCATCAGGTTACTGCTGTAGATATCGTGCCGGAAAAGGTGGAACTGATTAATAACAAAAAGTCTCCTATTCAGGATGATTATATTGAAAAGTATTTAGCAGAGAAGGAGCTTAATTTGGTAGCTACCTTGGATGCCGCAGCTGCTTATCAGGATGCAGATTTTGTGGTAATTGCTGCACCTACTAACTACGACAGCAAGAAGAATTTCTTCGATACTAGTGCTGTGGAAGCTGTAATCAAGCTGGTAATGCAGTATAATCCAAATGCCATTATGGTCATTAAATCCACCATTCCTGTGGGCTATACTGCTTCCATTCGTGAGAAAATGGGTAGCAAAAATATCATCTTCAGTCCGGAATTCTTGCGTGAGAGCAAGGCATTATATGATAATCTGTACCCCAGCCGCATTATCGTAGGCACGGATACTGAGGATGCACGCTTGGTGGAAGCGGCTAAGACCTTTGCAGAGTTGTTAAAAGAGGGGGCCATTAAGGAAGATATTGAAACTCTGATCATGGGCTTTACGGAAGCAGAGGCTGTGAAGAAGGGCTGTGACACCCAGCCGATTATCGATGGCGTGTGCCTGGACCCACGCATTGGCAGTCATTACAACAATCCTAGCTTTGGCTACGGTGGCTACTGCCTGCCCAAGGACACCAAGCAGCTGCTGGCCAACTACCAAGATGTACCCGAGAATCTGATTGAGGCCATCGTGGAATCCAATCGCACTCGCAAGGATTTTATTGCGGATAGGGTATTGGAAATCGCTGGTGGCTATGGTGCTAATGACAACTGGGATGAAAGCAAGGAGCACGATGTGGTGGTGGGCGTATATCGCCTGACCATGAAGAGCCATTCTGATAACTTCCGCCAGAGCTCTATCCAAGGCGTCATGAAGCGTATCAAGGCCAAGGGAGCCAAGGTTATCATCTACGAGCCTATGCTTGAGGACGGTGACAGATTCTTTGGCAGCGAGGTTGTCAACGATTTGGCTAAGTTCAAGGCCATGAGTCAAGCCATTGTGGCAAATCGTTATGATGTTTGTTTGGACGATGTAAAGGATAAGGTTTATACAAGAGATATTTTCCAAAGGGATTAACCACTACTATCTTTAAAACCAGTATTTAATGAGGTGCATGTATATGACCATATTGGTGTTATTAGCATCGATTGTTTTAATAATTGCTTCATTGCATTTTAAGCATAATAAGATTTTGCAAATGATGCAACCTTTTCTGGTTGGATTTGTTGCATGTTTATTTATGCTAGTGTTCATTATTCGACTCTAGTTGTTTTGAAAATATTTAGATTTGAGTGGTGTTGTGCATGAATATTTTACTCGCAGGTGGAGCTGGTTATATCGGTTCCCACACAACGGTAGCATTGATGGCTTCTGGGCATAATGTTATTATTGCAGACAATTTCAGCAATAGTAGTTCAAAGGTTATTCATAGAGTAGAAAAGATAACCGGTCAGAAGATAAAGCTGTATGAATTGGATATTAAGGACAAAGGGAAGCTGAGAAGGGTATTTGGCGAAAACTCTATTGACTCCGTAATTCATTTTGCTGGGCTAAAAGCTGTTGGTGAATCAGTGGAGCAGCCGCTCATGTATTACAGAAACAACATCGACGCTACCTTAACCTTGCTGGAATGTATGCGTGGTTTTGGGGTGAAGAGTATTGTCTTTTCATCCTCTGCTACCGTGTATGGCGAGGAGTGCAGTATGCCCTGC
>CAMFZA010000170.1 GCA_946002345.1 uncultured Phascolarctobacterium sp.
CTTCTGATGAAGAAAGAGAAATAAGCAAATCGTCCATAAGGCATCATCTGCTTCGTTGCACCTCCTAGACGTACCTCTAGTACGCCGTCGTCGGTGCGCCTCGCATCTAATACCTTCTGAACGATTTTAGGGCTTTGTGATGATCCCCGTTTAGCAATTTTGCTGAGCGGGGATTTTTTACTTGAAAAAAAGGGCTGTTTTTGGTATGATATGTATGTATAAATGATACGGTACAAGCGAAAATGAGTGATTTTTGCTTGGTAGATATTTGTAATAATCCCTGCGATGTTCGTTACGTTGCTCCACAGGTTTTGAGCCAACACTCTAACCTAGGGAGCCTGATACTTCTCCTTTTAAAAACCAGCCTCCTTTGAGTGGACTTTTGCGATTGGAGAGAAGGCACCCACCTGCACATGCAGGTTCAAAACATGGGGCGTTAGGACGGCATTGTGGGGTTTTATTATTTTAGACTATAAATAACGGCGGCCTATAAAGCATCATCTACTTCACAAAATTTCGTCGAGGTACCTCTAGTACGACTCCTCAATTTTGCTCGTAGCTAATACTTTCTAGACCACCTTGTTCGAAGGAATAAATCTTTTGGAGACTGTTTTATGGAAAGCCTATTCTCAAATTTATTTGAAAGTGAACAAAGACAGACGAAGCCCTTAGCGGACCGCATGCGGCCGGAGCGCCTAAGTGATTTTGTGGGGCAGGAGAAGGCCGTGGGCAAGGGAAGTCCCCTGCGGCGGATGATTGAGCGGGATATGCTGCAGTCGGTGCTCTTTTATGGGCCTCCGGGCACGGGCAAAACCACTTTAGCGCAGGTTATTGCTCATGTGACCGGCGAACAATTTGTTTCCATCAACGCCGTGTCCAGCGGTGTGCCCGAGCTGCGCAAGCTCATTGCCAAGGCTCAGGAGGAGCAGCGGCGGGGCATGGGGCGCACCATAGTTTTCATTGACGAGATACATCGCTTTAATAAGGCGCAGCAGGATGTGCTGCTGCCCTATGTGGAAAATGGCACCATTGTACTCATTGGTGCCACCACAGAAAACCCCTTTTTTGAAATAAATTCCCCTCTTTTATCACGCATGAAGGTGGTGCGGCTGGAAAAGCTGCAGCCCCAGCATATTCAGCAGATTTTACAGCGAGCTATCGCTGATAGCGAGCGGGGCTTTGGGGGCAGCTTTACCGCAGCGCCGGAGGCGCTGCGGATTATCGCTGATTTCGCCGCGGGCGATGCTCGGGGTGCTCTCAACATTCTGGAGCAGGCAGAATTTATGCTGCCAGCACCGGGGGAGGGGAATCGTGTGCTTACGTTCGTTGTACAGCGCTGCGTCTTTGTCTCTGCTATGCAGCGCGATGATAAGTAGCGTGATCAGCATTATGATATTATATGCGCCTTTATAAAGAGCATGCGGGGCAGCGACGCGGATGCGGCGCTGCATTACCTGGCGCGCATGATTGAGGGCGGCGAGGATTTGCGCTTCATTGCCCGCCGCATCGTTATTTGCGCCGCCGAGGATGTGGGTCTGGCGGACCCACAGGCCCTCGTGGTCGCTAATGCGGCGGCTCAGGCCGCCGACTTTGTCGGCTGGCCGGAAGCGCAAATTCCGCTGGCCGAAGCAGTGTGCTACATTGCTAACGCTCCCAAAAGTAACAGTGCTTACATGGGTATTGCCAGAGCACGACATGATGTGCGCAATCGTTCTTGTGGCAGTGTGCCCAAGCATTTGCGGGACGCTCACTATCCCGGCGCCAAGGCTTTGGGGCATGGCTTAACCTATAAATATCCCCACGATTTCCCCGGTGGTTGGGTGCAGCAGCAATACCTGCCGGACGAATTAGTGGGAACTAAATACTATGTTCCCACGGGTCACGGTGAGGACAAGGGTAGAAAAAAATGAAATAAAAAATGCTCAGCCTGTATTCATTGTTATACTCGGAAAAAATAACAAACGCCCTGATATTCTCCTCTGAAAATAGAAGGTAGTATCAGGGCTTCTTTTTATACTTGTATGATACAGGGAACATTATAATCAGGAATTAATGAATCATGGGTTACAAAAAGCATATTCTCTTCAGATGCCTGACAAATTAATATTCTATCAAAGGGATCCTTATGTGGAGCTGCTTCAGGTTTTCTTGATAATTTGGGAAGTGCAAAAATGTGCTTTTCTTTGAGAGGAAGATTGATAAAGCCGGACTGCTTGCAGTATTTAGAAAAGCTTTCACCATCAAGTGACATAGCTTCGGGATGAGCAATATGCTTTAGCTGTACCTCCCAAGTAGATATGACACTATAATAAATCTCATTTTCTGGATTTAAGATAATCTCTCTTGCTTTTGAATTTAATAATGGACTATTAGAGATGGCCCAAAGAAGAATATGGGTATCCAGGAGTATCTTCATACATAATCACCAAACATCTCTTCTACTTCTTTATCCCAAGCTGCAAAATCCTCAGGAACATTAAATTTACCTTCCGCAACGCCAATCCTATTAGAAATAGGCTCTTGGGGGATTAGGGTAATTTGGACTACAGCTTTGCCATTTCTAGCAATATATATAATATCTTCTTCTTTATTTTCTAGCATTCTGACGAGTTTGGATAAATCATTTTTAGCTTCCAACATATTAACTTGAGTCATGATATGTAGTCCTCCTTGTCAAAAAATGTACTTAGCTAACTTAGCTAAGTACATTATATATTCTATTTAAGCTTTAGTCAAGAAAATCAAAGGAGAAAGCCCTTCATTTTACAATTATAATCAATGATCATTGCCTGGATTCATAATTAGAGGATTGTACTTAAGCATTTAGGAGTTGCTTTTTTTGGCTAGATGCACTTGAAAAGCAAACGGACAAGATTTGCAATTTTTTAATTTAGCACCGAATATTTCAATTTAATTTCAGCTTTTTCTAATTTTTTCATGAAAATTTCAATTTAGGACTGCCAATTTTCAATCTATTTCAATTTGAAGCGTAAAAAGAGCCTTGTTAGTAAAAGTATGGAATAGACATGCTTTTAGGTAACAAGGCTCTAATTTTTAATTATGGTAGGGCTATGCTAGTATTATTTCTTGATTTTCGCAATACCAAAGCCGGTATAAGCAAAAATGATTGCAAAAATGAAGCTGCTATAGCAGAGAATGGTCCAAGGCAGGTAGCTCAAAGTAGGCACGCCTAAGGTTGCTGCCATGTAGGTGCCGGCAACAGACCAGGGTACCAGAGGTACTGCGCAGGTACCTGCGTCCTCCAGAGTACGGGAAAGGTTTTTCGGTTCCAGGTTGAATTTTTTATACAAATCCTTGAACATTTCGCCGGGGATAAGAATTGCCAAGTAGGAGCTGCCGGTTACGATGCTCATGAAGAGAGTGGAGCCGACGGTTGCGGTAACCAGTTGGCCAACGGACTTGATGGATTTAATAAATCTTTCAAGAACTACTTCAATGCAGCCTGCTTTGCTGAAGATACCTGCAAAGGCAAAGGCGCAGAATACAAGGAGTACAGTGCCCATCATGCCCATGAGGCCACCGCGGGTCAACAGGGAAACAATGGGCTTAACAACTTTCACATCGGCTGCACCAGGAATCATAGCAACCTTAAAGCCACCTACAAATGCCTGCAGAGCAGTTTTCAGTGCAAAGCCTTGGAATACCATGCCCATAACAATAGCAATGGCGGATGCCAAAAGCAGCATAGGAATGGTGGGCTTTTTGGTATAAGCACCCCAGAAAATCAGGCAGGGGGGCAAAAGCAGTAAGGGATTAAAGGTATAAAGGGTTTCAAGGTTGGAAAGAATAGCATTAACAGTTTCCGGATTAGTCATTTGAGAAACGTCCATGGTCATGCCAATACCGGTGTAGGCAATAATGCAGAGGATGGTTGCACTGCCGGTGGTGTAGAGCATATGCTTGATATGGTCATAGAGTTCGCTGCCTGCGGCAATAGGTGCCAGCATGGTGGTATCAGAAAGGGGAGAGAGCTTATCGCCAAATACTGCACCGGAGATTACGGCGCCAGCGGCAATTTCCAAGGGGACACCAAGGGCAATGGCGATACCCATAATAGCAACACCTGCAGTACCAGCACTACCAAAGGAAGTACCGGTGAAGGTGGAAATAACAGCAGTAACAAAGAAAGCTGTTACAAAAAGGAACTGCGGGTCGATAATCTTAATGCCATAATAAATCATCATGGGGATAGTGC
>CAMFZA010000171.1 GCA_946002345.1 uncultured Phascolarctobacterium sp.
GCTATGAAGGACGTAGTTGATGAATACGTTTTCATGCATGATATTGAAAAGTATAAGGGTCACTGGCAAGAGTTGTTTCCAGGCAAGAAGCTGTGCTTAGAGATTGGCTGTGGCAAGGGACGCTTCACTATTGGTATGGCAGAGCTTTATCCTGAAAAAGCCTTTATTGGCATTGAAACCCAGCACGATATTGCTTATTTTCCGGGGAAGGCTGCTAAGGATAAGCAGTTGGACAATGTGCGGATTATTTGCGCTAATGCAGAGAACCTGCTGGATTGGTTTGAACCTGGTGAAATCAAGGAGCTGTACTTGAATTTTAGCGATCCTTGGCCTAAAGCGCGTCATGCAAAGCGTCGCTTGACTCATCGCAATTTTTTGGCAAAATATGCTCAGCTTTTGGGCAAGGGCGGACATTTGCGCTTTAAGACTGATAATCGGGGCTTGTTTGATTTTTCCGTGGAGGAGTTTAAGGAATTTGGCCTGGAAATCATTGCCTTGAGCTATGATTTACAACAAAGTGAATACTAAAACCCCGTTCAAACGGAATATGTGCATAAATTTAGTGCCTTAGGCACTCCGATTAATTTCTGCGAGGTTGTTTTTTAATTTAGGTTTAGGCATATGAATAAGAGCTTTTTAAAGTTTTGGAACAATCCCTGCCAGCTAATCTATATGGTGATGTTCTTATTGGTGCTGATTGGTGGAATCAACGTTTTCAGCGCCAGCTTTGTCATGGCTCGGGATATGACCGGCAGTGGTGTTTATTTTTTAAAGCGCTATTTTCTCTTTGCTTTGGGTGGCTTTTGTGGTATGGCCTTTGTGCGCCGAGTGGGCTACAAGGCTTGGCTTAACAGGAGACCCTTATGGGCCTTTTTCATCGTTGTTTTTATGATGCTCCTGTACGTGGATGCGGTGGGGATTGCGACTAAGGGTGCTTCCCGTTGGATTTATTTGGGGCCGATTTCTATTCAACCATCAGAGTTTGCCAAGCTGTCCGTAATCATGCTGGCTTCCAAGTATTTGGGAAATATGCTACGCACTGGGCAAAGAGTGAGCTTTTTTGCTAAGGGTGATCATCGTTTGGTGCTGGCAGCAACCTTTATTTGTGCGGTTTTGGTTTATAAGCAGCCTGACTTGGGTACAGCAGCTATTATTGTAGCTCAGGTGCAGGGCGTATATGTTATAGCCGGGGCGCCCCAGTGGCAATTGGCCGGTATTTTTAGTGTGGGGGGCTTGGCGATAATCGCCACGACCTTGGCTTCCAGCTATCGTATGGGGCGTGTACAGGTGTGGTTTGACCCTTGGCTAGACCCTCGTGGCAAGGGCTACCAAATGGTACAGTCCCTGCTAGCGATTGGCAGCGGTGGCTTAACCGGCACCCCTTGGGGACATGGCGCAGGTAAATTTTTCTATTTGCCCGAGGCGCATACTGACTTTGCTTTTGCTATTTTTTGCCAGGAAAATGGCTTTCTAGGTGCCATGTTTTTGTTGTTGCTCTTCGCTCTTTTAGGCCTGGCCTTTTGTAATATAACCATCAACGCTCGCGACAGAAGAGGCTTTTTGTTGGCTGGTGGGGTGACCTTTTTGATTATCGGGCAGGCAGTGGCCAATATGGCCATGGTCTGCGGTATTTTGCCAGTTATCGGCGTTCCTCTGATCTTTATTAGTTATGGTGGTAGCTCCATGGTTCTGTCCATGGCGGCTATTGGACTTTTGCTTTCGGTATACGATGAGGAGGTTAAGGAAGCGGAGCAGGAGGCTATGCCTCCCGAGGAGCGACGGGATAATTTGCGCATGGTGCGCAATGAGAGGTGGCGCTCATGAAGAGATTCACGTTGAATGATGGACGCAGACGTTTTGGCGGCATATGTTTTTTATTGGTTTTGGTGTTTTTAGGTGTTATTTTACGCTTGGGCTGGCTGCAGATTGTACGAGCTGATGATTTGCGCAAGCAAAGTGATAATCAGCTGACGGCAGATTTGACGCAAAAGCATCCGCGTGGTCGTATCGTGGACCGCGAGGGGGAGGAGTTGGCAGTTAGTATTATGACCGGCTCCCTATATGTGGATCCGGAGGGCATGAGCGATGACTCCTTGGTGAGCAAGGCTGAGCCACGTAGGGATGCACGTCGCATCGCTGCAGATTTGTTGGCACCGGTTTTGAAAATGGATAAGGAAAGGCTGTACAGCATTTTCACCGGTGGTGGTCGCTTTGTATGGCTCAAGCGTACCATGGAGCCCAAGGAAGAGGAGCAGGTTCGCAAGATTATCAAGGATAATAAGCTGCCGGGACTGCATTTTCTAGAGGAAAGCAAGCGTTATTACACCAAGAAACGTACTGCGGCTCAAATCTTGGGCTTCATTGGTACGGATGATGTGGGCCTTAGTGGTATTGAATACCAGCTTAATGATATTCTCAAGGGCAAGGATACCAAGTATTCCCTGATGGTAGATGCTGCTGGCCAGCAAATTTTAAGCAGTCTGATTAATGATGCACCCCAGGACATGGAAAAAAAGCAGGAGCAGCTGCCCACAGTCTATTTGACCCTGGATAGCAAAATGCAGTATGTGCTGGAGGATGCCATGGATGATGCGATTGCCAGAACCAAGGCTAAGGGTGCAGCTGCTATTATCATGGATCCCTATACAGGAGAGATTTTGGGTATGGCTTCCCGTCCTACCTTTGATCCCAATAATTTTCATAAATATAGTCAAGAATCCTGGAATAATAAGGCTGTATCTATGATTTATGAGCCGGGCTCTGTTTTTAAGCCCATTGTGGGCTGCATGGGTCTGACGGAGGGAATTATATCCCCTAATACCATTTTTAATGATGCGGGTAGCATTCGTATAGCCGACCGTGTTATTCATAACTGGGATGGAGAAGGCCTAGGCTATGTGCCCTTTTCCACTATTATCAAATTTTCTATTAACACGGGTATGGTGCAGCTGGGTATGAGCCTTGGTGCAGACAGGCTCATTAGCTATGCTAAGAAATTTGGCTTTGGCTCTCCAACCGGCATTGATTTACCCGGTGAGGAGTACGGCATTTTATATGACCCAAAAATGATGTATGAGCCCGATGTGGCCACCATGGCCATTGGTCAGGGTGTTGCGGTAACGCCCATTCAGGTGCTTCGGGCTATTTGTGCAATTGCTAATGGAGGCGAGCTTTTAAAGCCCTATATTATTAAAAAGATTGTTGCTCCTGACGGAAGCGTTATCCAAGAAGGCCAAAAGCAGGTAGTGCGCAACGTAATTACCCCGGAGGTGGCTGCGCAAATGCGGGCTATGATGGAAAAGGTGGTCAGTGAGGGCGGCGGTAAAACAGCAGCCATCAAGGGTTATCGTATTGCCGGCAAAACAGGTACGGCAGAAAAGCTGGCTGAGGGTGGCGGTTATGCTGCCGGAAAATATATTGCTTCCTTTGTGGGATTTGTACCGGCGGATAAGCCGAAGTATGCTATGCTGGTTATGTTGGATACTCCCCAGGGTGCTTTTTATGGCTCCCAGGTTAGCGCACCAATTTTCCGTGATACGCTGCAGCAGATTTTGGTGGCTAAGGGCATTCAGCCCACCAATCGCGAGGGCTTGCCATCCTTTGATATGATGAATAAGCAGGCTGCTCAAGGGGAGGCTAAGCCTAAGAAGCTGCCCCAGATTTTGCTTCTTCCCAACGGCAAAATAAAGCTGCCTGATTTCAAGGGCATAGATATGCGTTATACGGCGGAGCTGCTGCAGCAGGGGCATTTAAGGCTCAAGCCCTATGGTAGTGGCAGTGCCTATCAGCAACGTCCGGCTCCCGGTACGGAGGTGGCAGAGGGAACCACGGTCGAGGTTTGGTTTAACTAAAGTATACAGAATTATTTTGGCTTGTAGCAGGAAAAAACAGGCCCTAAGCAGAATGCTATAGGATAATCCTTTGGTATTTATGCATATTTTCCAACAAGTATTGAGGAGGTAGATTATGTTATCCGATATTGAAATTGCTCAACAGGCAAAAATGCAAAAAATCACTGATGTTGCTGCTAAGCTGGGAATCAGTGAGGACGATATTGAATTATATGGTCGCTATAAGGCGAAATTGTCCATGGAATTGATTCGTCGCATGGAAGGGGAAAAAAGTGGCAAGCTGGTGCTGGTAACTCCCATAACTACTACTCAAAAAGGTAAAGGAAA
>CAMFZA010000172.1 GCA_946002345.1 uncultured Phascolarctobacterium sp.
GTGGAATCCTTTGAGGTTTGGGGTATTGAGGTAATGTTAAAAGCTGCGGATAAGGTGCACATTCCTGCCTTAAAGGCACCGCGCAATTTTGAATATGCGCAAAGTGTTGCTAAAAAGGAGGAAGAAAAATGATTTATGCTGCGGTTATCGGTCTGATTCTTGGGGTTTTAGGCGGCATATATTGCCCATACAGCATACCACCTGAATATGCCCGTCTGCTGGCTGTGGCTGTAATGGCCGGCTTGGATGCGGTGCTGGGTGGTATTCGCGCTTCTATGGCCAGTAATTATGACACGGAGGTTTTTATTTTCGGCTGTTGTTTTATTGGCATTGTGGCTGGCTTGCGCGGCTATGCGGGCAATATGATCGGTATCGATTTATATATGGTGGCTATTTTGATTTTTGGTATGCGTATCTTCCAAAATATTGGTGTTATTCGCAGACTGTATATGGGAAAATAATTTTCTCAGTCTGGCAGGAAAAATGGCTATTGATGTGGAAGAATACTAAATCTAGATATTTATCAATAATGATACCCAATATTTAAGGGGGACGTAAAATATGTTTGATGATGTGGAAACAACCTTTGAAAACCTTGCCAATATTAAGGTTATTGGCGTTGGTGGCGGCGGTAACAATGCTGTAAATAGAATGATTGCTGCCGGTGTTCGCGGTGTTGAGTTTATAGCTGTGAACTGTGATGCTCAAGCCTTGCTTTTGTCCAAGGCTGAAAACAAAATTCAAATTGGCGAAAAGCTGACCAAGGGCTTAGGCGCAGGCGCCAACCCGGAAATTGGCGAAAAAGCCTGTGAAGAATCCCGTGACCAAATCGTAGAAGCATTGAAGGGTGCGGACATGGTTTTTGTAACCGCTGGTATGGGCGGTGGCACTGGCACTGGTGCAGCTCATGTGGTGGCTGAATGTGCTAAAGAGGTTGGCGCCCTCACTGTGGGCGTGGTAACCAAGCCCTTTATGTTTGAAGGCCGTCGTCGTATGAACCAGGCTGAAAATGGCATTGTGAAGCTGAAGGAAAAGGTAGATACCCTCATCACCATTCCCAATGATCGTTTGCTGCAGGTTATTGACCGTCGTACATCCATGCTGGATGCCTTCCGCATTGCCGATGACGTACTGCGTCAAGGCGTACAGGGTATTTCCGACTTGATTGGTGTACCGGGCCTGATTAATGCGGACTTTGCGGACGTTAAGACCATTATGACCAATGCAGGCAGTGCCCTGATGGGTATTGGCACTGCTAAGGGCGAAGGTGGTGCTAAGGCCGCTGCTGAAGCTGCCATTAAGAGCCCCCTGTTGGAGGCTTCTGTGGACGGTGCCATGGGCGTGCTGTTCAATATTACTGGTGGCAAGGAGCTCTCCCTGTTTGATGTTACCGAGGCTTCCCAAATTATTACCGAGGCAGTGGATCCCAATGCCAACATTATCTTTGGCGCTGTTATTGACGAAGCCTTGGAGGATGAGATTCGTGTAACTGTAATTGCTACCGGCTTTGAAAAGAAAAATCCTACCCTGAAGAATGCAACCACCATTAAGAGTCCCGAAGCAGAAAGAAAACCTGCCTCCGGTGTGATTAATGGCTTTAACGGCGGCAACGAGATTCCGCCCTGGCTGCGCAGATAAGTTTTAGGAGGTAAGCAGTATGAAGTGTCCATTTTGCTCATACCGAGACAGTCGTGTTATAGATAGTCGTGCTGTGGAGGATGGCACCTCCATCCGAAGAAGACGGGAGTGCCCTGATTGTGGGCGCCGCTTTACGACTTATGAAAAGTACGAGGAAACGCCCTTGGTTGTCAGCAAAAAGGATGGACGCAGAGAACTGTTTGATGCCAAAAAGCTGCTGGGTGGCCTGTTGAAGGCCTTTGAAAAACGCCCTGTGCCTTACGAAAAGGTGCAGGAAATTGCTGACGGTGTGGAACGGGAGCTGCGCATGAATGGCGAGAGCGAGGTGGAAAGCACCCGCATTGGTGAGCTAGTAATGCGGCATCTGGAGGAAACGGACCAGATCGCTTATGTGCGCTTTGCTTCTGTATATCGTCAGTTTGCGGATGTGAAAAACTTCATGCAGGAGTTGGAACGCATCATGCACAAGGACCAGCAGGGGAAATAAGCAAAAATAGGGGAGATAGGCTGAGGCTTATCTCCTTTTTTGTTGCTTAAGACTTATTAAAGCAAGCTTATTTTGCTTTTTCCTTTGCTTTGACCTTGACAAGATAATTGATTGTGCTATAATTACAGCATAGGTTGATACACAACAGTAATGCGAAGGACCTGCTTGCGGGCTATCCCCACAGAAAATGCTGCCTAGGCTGAGAGCAGCAGGGTAATACGTTAGGCGCACCGCCTTCAAACTGACTGCGGAACTCATAGCAATATGTTAGTATGCCAGTCCGTACTATCGGCGTTAACGATACCGAGTGGGCGTATGTCACTACATGCGTCAATGAGGGTGGAACCGCGGATAACTCCGTCCCTTTGGTGTGGGATAGGGGTTTATTTTTTTGCCCCAAGCTTGCTAAAAGGAGCCCACACCCTGTTCAGATAAATTTACAGGAGGAAAAGAAAATGTCTGAAGAAAATCAATTTACCTTTGAAAACAAAGATTATCGCAAAACCTATTGGCACACCTGCTCCCATGTGCTGGCGCAGGCTATGAAAAGATTGCACCCCGATGTAAAGCTGGCCATCGGTCCCAGCATTGACAACGGTTTCTATTATGATTTCGATACTCCGGCTCCCTTTACTCCCGACGATTTGGCTGCCTTGGAAGCAGAAATGCGCAAAATCTGCAAGGAAAAGCTGAAGCTGGAACGTTTCGAGCTGCCCCGCGCTGAAGCCATCAAATTTATGGAAGAAAAGGGAGAGCCCTATAAAGTAGAGCTCATTAACGACCTGCCCGAGGATGCTGTTATCAGCTTCTACAAGCAAGGGGATTTCACCGACCTGTGCGCTGGCCCCCATCTTGATTCTACCGGACGCATTAAGGGCAATGCCATTAAGCTGACCAGTGCTACTGGTGCTTACTGGCGTGGCGATTCCAAACGCAAAATGCTGCAACGTATATACGGTGTAGCCTTCCCCAAGAAGGAAGAGCTGGATGCTTATTTGGCACAACAGGCTGAAGCCTTGAAGCGTGACCATAACAAGCTGGGTCGTGATCTGGAATACTTCACCACCGTTGATTACATTGGCCAAGGCTTGCCCATCCTGCTGCCGAAGGGTGCACGCGTAATCCAACTTTTGCAACGCTGGATTGAGGATGTGGAGCAAAAGCGTGGCTATTTGCTGACCAAAACTCCGCTCATGGCTAAGCGTGATTTGTATCGCATCTCCGGTCACTGGGACCACTATTTGGATGGCATGTTCATCCTGGGCGACCCCCATGATGAAACCAAGGAATGCTTCGCCCTGCGTCCTATGACCTGCCCCTTCCAATATCAGGTTTTCCTGAACCGTCAGCGTTCCTATCGTGAGCTGCCGATGCGCTTGGGCGAAACCTCTACTCTGTTCCGTAACGAGGACAGCGGCGAAATGCACGGTCTGATTCGTGTGCGTCAGTTCACTATTTCCGAAGGGCATCTGATTCTTCGTCCGGACCAACTGTAAGAAGAATTCAAGGGCTGCCTGGATTTGGCAAAATACGTGCTGGACACTGTTGGCATGCTGGATAAATGCACCTTCCGCTTCAGCCAATGGGACCCCGCTAACCCCAACAATAAATACGAGGGCACCGCTGCGCAATGGGAGCATGCACAAAATGTTATGGGCAAAATCCTGGACGATTTGGGCGTAAAATACGAAATCGGTATTGACGAAGCTGCCTTCTACGGCCCCAAGCTGGATATTCAATTCCACAATGTGTTTGGCAAAGAGGACACCATTGTCACCATTCAAATCGATATGCTGCTGGCCGAAAAATTTGGTATGTACTATGTGGATGAAAATGGCGAAAAGAAGCTGCCCTATATCATTCACCGCACCTCCTTGGGCTGCTATGAGCGCACCCTGGCATATTTGATTGAAACCCATGCCGGCGCACTGCCCACCTGGATGGCTCCGGAGCAGGTTCGTTTCCTGCCCGTAACCGACCGTGCTGCTGATTACTGCTATGAGCTGGCTCATAAGCTCGAGGCTAACGGCTAACCTGAAACAGA
>CAMFZA010000173.1 GCA_946002345.1 uncultured Phascolarctobacterium sp.
CAACAGAGGCTCTGCACCCTGTACCAAAATATCGTTAACGCACATTGCTACAGCGTCCTGGCCAATGGTGTCATGCTTGTCAGCCATAAAAGCAAGCTTCAGCTTTGTGCCAACGCCATCAGTTCCGCTAACCAATACAGGTTCCTTATATTTTCCGGTATTCAGGGCGAACAGGCCGCCGAAGCCACCCAAATCACCAATTACTTCACTGCGATAGGTAGCACGCACGCTATCCTTCATCAGCTCCACCGCTTTGTTGCCAGCATCAATATCTACGCCGGCATCAGCATAGGTAAGTTGTTTCTTTTCTTCGCTCATAATTTCCTCCCAATGAAATTTCTAATTACGTTCAGATTATTCACCTTCAGCAAGGGGTTTAGGCTCAGCTGCAATTACTTCGTCAGCATTATCAGGATATCTGGAGCTGAAGCAAGCTAGGCACAGGCCTTCAGGGTCAATGTGGCTTACGGCACGCTTCATACCATCCATGGAAATATAGTGCAAGCTGTCTGCACCAATAAAGCGACAAATTTCTTCTTCGGTGCAACGAGCTGCAATCAATTGCTTACGCTCGGAGGTATCGATACCATAATAGCAGCTATCCACAACCGGGGGAGAAGAAATGCAAACATGCACTTCTCTAGCGCCTGCTTCCTTCAGCAGCTTTACAACCTTGCCGCTGGTAGTACCACGGACGATGGAGTCATCCACCATAACTATGGATTTACCAGCCACAACGCTGCGAATAGGATTAAGTTTCAAGCGAACTGCATTGGCACGTTGCTTTTGGGTAGGCTGGATAAAGGTACGGCCCACATAACGGTTTTTATTCAGGCCTTCCATAAAGGGAATGCCAGACTCAAGGGCATAGCCGATAGCAGCAGGAGTGCCACTGTCAGGAGCGGAAATAACGATATCGGGATGAATATCCTTAGTTTCCTTAGCCAGCTCACGGCCCATTTGAATACGGGCATCGTAAACAGGCTGATTATCAATCACGCTATCATTGCGTGCAAAATATACATATTCAAAAATGCAATGTGCGGTTTTTTCCGGCAGCTTCTCACACCACATCATGCTGCGGGGCTCAGCGTTATCGCTATCAATAATAACCATTTCACCGGGCTTTACATCGCGCACCATTTCTGCACCAACCAGATCAAAGGCGCAGGACTCAGAGGCTACACACCAGCCATTTTCCATCTTGCCCAAAACCAAGGGACGGAAGCCGTAGGAGTCGCGCACAGCGATGATTTTATTATCAGTCATCAGCAGAATCGCAAAAGCACCACGAATTTGCTTTACGGACTCAGCTACACGCTCTTCAATGGTAGGACGTGCGCTCAAGGCAATCAGAGAAAGCAAGACCTCGGTGTCAACAGTAGTAGTGAACACCGCACCCTCTTTCGCCAGATTCTGACGCAGCTGAGCAGCATTGGTCAGATTGCCATTATGGCTCAATGCCAAGTTGCCACCATCAAAAAACACCTTTAAGGGTTGAATATTATAGGCCATGCTGGCACCGGTGGTGGAATAACGCACGTGACCAATAGCTGCAAAGCCATCCATATCACTTACGCCTTCTTTAAATACATCCGGTACTAAGCCCATGCCCTTTTTAATTTTCATCTTTTTGCCATCAGTAACTACGATACCGGTGCTTTCTTGACCGCGGTGCTGCAAAGCATACAGGCCCCAATAAGTATTCAGGGCTACATCCTCAGTGTGGCTGAAGATGCCAAAGACGCCGCACTCCTCATGCAGCTTATCATCCTTAAATAATTCTTCCACAATAACTCTCCTTTTATTTGTAATCACTAAGAGGGGATTATTTGCTTTCTGCTCTCAATTTAGCCAGCTTTTCACTCTTTGCCTTGACTTCTTCCTGCATTTTCAGGCGATTATCAGCCAGCTTATCTACTAGTTCGGGATATTTCGTTGCCAAAATCTGCACAGCGAAGAGAGCTGCATTTTTGGCACCATTGATTGCCATGGTAGCAACAGGAATGCCGGAGGGCATTTGCACAAAGCTCAGCAGAGCGTCCATACCGCCCAAAGGAGTGGCATTGATAGGAATGCCGATAACGGGAACAGTGGTATAGGCAGCGATAACACCGCCTAAATGTGCTGCTGCACCAGCTGCGGCGATAATAACCTCCACGCCACGCTCACGAGCGCCAGCTGCAAATTCGTGTACCACATCAGGAGTGCGATGAGCGGAGGCCACTACAACTTCTACCTCTACGCCGAATTCCTTCAGAGTCTTTTCCGCAGGCTCCAAAATAGGCCAGTCAGAATTACTGCCCATAATGATTGCAACTTTCATGAACCTCTACCTCCAAAATCTACTAACTAAAAAATAAAACCCAAGCAAGCCTTCCTCAATCTCAAATTAAGTAATCTTTCTCGGGTTCATCATACTACAGTGTACTATTCTAATTATACCAATCTAAACTGCTAGCGTCAAATAAAAATGTGAACTTTTTAACAGTTTTTCTGAAAATCGTTCGGAAAGTTGCCGGGTTTTGCTCCTGAAATCCTTTTATCATTAGTATATTTTAAAATAAAAGCCTCCAAAGGCAGCTAAAGCGCTGCTTTTGGAGGTTCTGAACAATATTAATGTGGTTTAGACTTCTTTGCCCACACGGCTACGAATCACAAGCATGGTCACAAGCATCAGGCCCAAGGTAATGGGCAGTGCGATGAGAGCTACGGAGCTTTCGTACATATAGGCAATGGCACCGGCAATCAAATAGCCCACGAAGGAAACAGAGGCTGCAGTAAGAGCATAGGGCAGCTGGGTAGAAACGTGGTTTACGTGATTGGACTGCGCACCGGCGGAGGCCATAATGGTGGTATCGCTAATGGGAGAGCAATGGTCGCCGGCAACCGCACCGGACAGGCAGGCTGCGATGGAGATAATGAGCATTTGATAAGTATCAGCAGTGCCAAAAACGTTGCACACGATAGGAATCAAAATAGCGAAGGTGCCCCAGCTGGTGCCGGTGGAGAAGGCCAAGAATACAGCCACGAGGAAGATAATGGCAGGCAGGAACATCTTCAAAACACCTGCAGATCCTGCTACCAAATCATGCACATAGAATTTGGCACCTAAAAGGCCGGTCATGCCGGACAAGGTCCAAGCCATGGTCAAAATCATAATGGGAGCAACCATAGCACGGAAGCCAGCCGGAATGCATTCTGCAAACTCTTGGAAGGTCATAACATCGCGAGTCATATAGAAGGCAAAGGCAAAGAAGAAGGTTACCATGCTGCCCAGCACCAGACCCTTGGAGGCATCGGCGCCAGCAAAAGCATCAACAAAGCTTTCGCCGGTGAAATAGCCACCGGTATAAACCATGCCGATAATGCAGCAAATAATCAAAACAGCCACGGGCATAACCAGGTCGATTACAGCACCATTGGGCTTTTCATTCTTTTCATCCACATCACCATAGGGGCGGTCGCTGGTGGTAAACAAATCGCCTTTAATGGCATTGTCCTCATGGATTCGCATCAGACCAAAGTCAAACTTCAGCACTGTAATAAGAATCATCATAAACAGTGTTCCTAAAGCGTAGAAGTTGTAAGGAATGGTGCTTAAAAACATGCTAAAGCCGTTAATATCACTTCCCTTGGGTACGGAGGAGGTTACAGCGGCGGCCCAGCTGGAAACAGGAGCAATGATGCAAATGGGAGCCGCAGTAGCGTCAATCAAATAAGCCAGCTTTGCACGGCTTACCTGATGACGGTCGGTCACAGGACGCATAACAGAACCAACGGTCAGGCAGTTGAAATAGTCATCCACGAATATTAGCACGCCCAAGGCGATGGTTGCCAGCTGCGCACCTACACGTGTTTTGATGTTTTGGGAAGCCCATTGGCCAAAGGCAGCGGAGCCACCAACCTTATTCATCAAAACAACCATGATGCCCAAAATTACTAAGAAAACTAGAATGCCCACGTTCCAACTATCTGCTAGCTTAGTAATCATGCCACCATCTTCATGGAAAAGAAGGGTGTTAAACATTAGCTCCAGATTACCATTGGCATAAAGTAAAGCACCGATAGCAATGCCAACGAACAGTGAGGAATATACTTCCTTGGTAATCAGTGCCAAGCCAATGGCAATTACAGGGGGAAGCAGGGAGAAGATAGTAGAATAA
>CAMFZA010000174.1 GCA_946002345.1 uncultured Phascolarctobacterium sp.
GTATTTTGCGTGTAGCTAAAGAGAGCCTATTCAGTGGCTTGAATAATTTGCAGGTTTATTCCTTATTAAATGATAAATATAGCAATTACTTTGGCTTTACTTTAGCTGAGGTTCAGGAAATTACCGCTTATTATGGTGTGTCTAATAAGCTGACAGAAATTATCAGTTGGTACGATGGCTACAGGTTTGGCAAGCAGGATATCTTTAACCCTTGGTCGGTACTGAATTATTTGCATAACGGTTGCGAGCCCAATCCTTTTTGGTTGTCCACTGGTAGCCATGCAATTATCGGTGAGATTTTGCAGCAAGCGGATGCCAATATTTGCCAACAGCTCCATGCTTTATTAGCTGGTAAAAGCATTTCTACTATTATAAATGATAATGTTATTTATCCCTATATTAAGAATAATCCATCCACTGTTTTTAGCTTTTTGCTTATGGCTGGTTATTTGAAGGCTGTGCGCAACACGCTTTTGCCCCTAGGGAGCAGGATTTATGATTTAGCTATCCCCAACAAAGAAATTGCTATTGCTTATAAACAGGAAATTATTGATAAGCTTTTGCCAGAAAAGAGCCAAGGTACATACGTAGACCTGCAAACTGCCTTTGTGAAGCATGATGGGGCTGCAGTGAAAAAGCTTTTACGCCAATTGCTATTGGAGGTTGTTAGCTACTTTGACACTGCCAGCGAAAGCTTTTATCAAGGACTTTTGCTTGGCTTGTGTGCTGCTATGGATGGTTATATGGTGAACTCTAACCGAGAAGCTGGTGAGGGCCGCTATGATATCCAATTGGTGCCCCACGACAAGCTTTTACCCGGTATAATTATTGAGTTGAAGGCTGATACTTCTGGTGCTGCCGATTTAAATAATTTGGCAGAGGTGGCCCTGCAGCAAATAAAGAAAAAAAGCTATAAAAGCAGCTTGGAGCAACAGGGCATAGCAACCATTTTTGCCTATGGTGTTGCTTTTTGTAGCAAACAGGTTGAGGTTGCAGTAGAATAAGTTTTTTGTGTTTGCAAATAAATATAGCTCTAGGAGATTGTGAAAGGAAGGAACTTGCTATCTAGGCTTCGTGTAGTGCGTATATATAAAGGAAGAAAGTTGGAATTTATCTCCTCCATTTACGTGTATATATAAAGGAAGGAATTTGATTTTTAGGGAGTAAATCAAAGGAAGAAGGCATGTGAAAAAGCCCCCGTAGCGCTGGCTACAGGGGCTTTTGGTGTTTATTTGGCTGCTGCGATGACTCGGGTTAGAGCGTCAATGTTGGCGCAAAGCTTATCGATTTTGTTTTCCATACGCACCAGCAGGTAGCAGGATACGAGCATGGGAAAGCCATAGTTGGCAGCCGCCGTCAGCATTTGGTCTAGGTCCATGGAATTTTACCTTACAGCAACACATTGTACTCGCAGGTGTGCATGCGAGCCTCCACGATTTCAGTCAAATCACCGTAGGAAGAATCAAAGATGTTCTTCTCGATGATGAGCTGCATCACGGTGGTAGCTTCCTCCAAGGTTACGTTCTCGCGAGGGTTGTTGACGATGATAATGCGCTTTTTGCCATTAGTGCATTTAAAGACCAGTTGTAATTCCATATATTTTCCTCCTCATTACATCCCCTGAGTCAAGGTGGATTTTTCGGTGACGGTGATTTCCACTACTTCCTTAGCCATGAGGCCACCCATTGCAGTGCCAACTGCAAAAATGTCTTCCACAGAAGCTGCTTCTTTGATTTTGCCGTAGTTGCAGGCTTTGAGCTTGTCGGTGCCATCAGCATTCACCCCATCCTTTACATTAATCGCCATAGAGCGTTTTGCCAGAGATTTTTCTACTGCCATGTTCATTCTCCTTTCATTGTGTCCTTACTCCATAAAGAGGGGCACCTGCAGGGGTGCCTCCTGTGTAGGAGCATTTTGTGGTGCGCTGCTGCGCTTGGTGGGCACTAGTCTAGTGCTAAATTGTCGTGCAAGCTCCCGCAGGAACACCCCGCCCTGGTGGAACTGCCCCAGTTCATCCCGCACCCAAAACAGGTCCCAGCGGGTTTCGGGATCGCCGCTGCCGGGGCCGTAGCCATCGCGGTAGGCAGCTTCGCCGTGGGTCATGACGGTGTCGCTGTTGATGGGCAGGCCCAGAGCCGAGCAGATGATGGCCACAATCCAGGCCATGGATTGGAGCTGCTTGGCGGTGGGCGGCGTGGTGCCGAAGCTGGGCAGGGTGGCGTTCCAGCTGGCGTCCAGGGCACAGCATAGGGCGATGCCCACGCTGCCGGAGTTGCGCTTGTAGGTGTGAGCCTTGCGCTGGGTCAAGGAGTCGCAGGTGCGATAGACCTGTCCATCCTCGTCCACGTTCAGGTGATAGTCATCAAAGTATTGGTGATATCTGCCAGCGGTCCAGTGCAGGTACAGGTGGTGAATTTGTCCTTGGGCTTGTTGGGCCAAAAGGAGCAGTTCTTGGGAGGTGATGCTGGGGGGATTTGTTACTTGCATGGTTGTTTCCTTTCTGTCGCGATCCTTATTTGCGGTAACCGGTTTGAGCTTTGGGGGAGAGGGGGTGCGGCAAAACAGGTGTGATATTATTTCAACCCTCTCACTATAATAATGGCAAAAAAGGGCGGTTTATTTATCATACCCTCCCAAAAAATTTTTAAAAATTTTTTTCGCCTCGTATGATAAGTAAAAGGCGGTTTTGTGCCATTATTAAAGTGATTCTTCTTTCCATCTCTTTTTATTAAATTTTTCTCTGGCCTTTCTTCTTGCTCTTAAAATCGTTATATATTTACTTTAGTAAATATATTCCATATGTAAAGCATGTAATACAGTTATATAGTAATACTAACCTAAAAAACACACCACGAGCTGCTTGAGCCCATGGTGTGTTTTGCTTATTGAGCCTTATTCAGTTTGCAGTAGATGATGCATCTTTTTAAGGGCGGCTTTTTGTCTTAAAAAGGCGACGGTAAAGGCGATGCCATTTCTTTTGCTATATGCATCCAGCGTTTCGTGACCGATTACAGTAGCGAGAATAATATCCTTTTGCTTGGCAGATAGACAGCCGAGCAGGTAGTGGACATGTTCGTTGGCATGGATGTTTTCCAAAGCTGTATCGGTGTAAGCAGGGTCCACAAGTCTTTTGCCAGCGTCATCGGTTACATCCAGAATGGCTTCATCCTGCACGGAGGTAAAGGTCCTGGGATAGACCTTGTGGAGCAGTTCAAAGTAAAGATACTTTTGGATGAGGCCCGGCAGCAGGCGGTATTGGTTGCCATGATAGCCGTGGATGAATTCAAAGAAGGCTTGCCAGGCAATGTTTTCGGCATCCTCGCCCAAGCAGGCAATGACATGGCTCCTGTAGGCTTCCTTGAGGATGAGGGGCTTATAGTCATGGTAGGCCATGAGGCAATAGAAGGGATCACCATTTTTTATTCCCATCACCATGTTTTTGGTCTTCGTAGCCGAAAAATGGGTATAATTATGCTTTTGATTATGCTTAGTAATTTTTAAGACTCCTTTTGAAAAACACAAAGCAGCTGCGTTTTCGAAGTCACTGTAAGCCGGAATTCCATACCGTAACTGGTTGGTGCCCCAACCAACGCTCATTATAACACTAATTTTCCAAAATGCACGCAATTTTTTTATGATTTTCACAAAAATTTAGCGGGACATTCGCTCAGGGCGGGTGTCCCTATTTTTGTGCCCGTTTAGCTAAGTTTGTATAGTATATAACACAATAATGGCATAAAAATACGGTAGTTGGCTCACGGGGCGAAGCCCCTTGATTAGAAACTATTAGCCTAAAGCTAACATGTAGAAACGTGGCATACAAATTACGCACTGGTGTAAATACGTGACGCGCGTCCGTCAGGACGCCGAGCAAAAGGGCTCGATGCACTTTTGCTTGACTGGGGGGGACATGGTATTATAATATTCATAAGAAATCGTGATGATTTTGTTACAACTTAACTAAAGATTCCGTAACCGGCAAGTGCGATACAACTGCATAGGGAGTGACTTTTTGACTAGGAGAGAGATGAATGGGTAGAGTGCTATTAGAAACAGGGGGATTAGCGAGGTAGTTTAGAGTATGGGAAGTTTTTTGGGTAAGATAAAGATCCGTTGGCAGCTGATGTTTTATGATGTGCTGCTTTTCCTTGTGGTAGTTGCCT